>NZ_QETG01000002.1:0-212335 GCF_003105055.1 Acinetobacter sp. AM
AGTTGAAAATGCCTTTGCGAGGTTAAAACATTTTCGAGCGATTGCAACCCGATTTGATAAGCTGGCACGAAATTATCAGTCTATGATTTACATTGCTTGTATGTTCATTTGGTGTAAAGCCAAATAAGGACACGCCCTAGAAAACACGTTAATAATAGGTTTGTTTTCGCCCTCGGTTCACTGCCATGCAGGCAGCTTAGAAATGAATTATTCACCAAAGCCGGATTTTCATTTAGTTCACTGCCATGCAGGCAGCTTAGAAACAATTGCGCGCGCAGGGTGGCGCTATGGTGGATGTTCACTGCCATGCAGGCAGCTTAGAAAATCAAAGCCGATCAAGTTAAATATTTGTCTATCGTTCACTGCCATGCAGGCAGCTTAGAAAGCGTTGTTACGCCTGTCGATGCTTCAGGAAAAGTTCACTGCCATGCAGGCAGCTTAGAAATTAACAGCCACACCCCATAAAATTTGATCTTCGTTCACTGCCATGCAGGCAGCTTAGAAAGATATATAGTTTATCGCCTGTTTTTTCTTTATGTTCACTGCCATGCAGGCAGCTTAGAAATGAATATATCGTTACGATTGAAGCAGATTCTGCGTTCACTGCCATGTAGGTAGCTTAGAAAACACCGTCACCATTAACCGGAAGTAACTGTTTGTTCACTGCCATGTAGGCAGCTTAGAAACACATACAATAAATTATTTTCTTTATCAAAACGTTCACTGTCATGTAGGCAGCTTAGAAAGAATATTGCGCAACAAGCGACTGACAACCTATTGTTCACTGCCATGTAGGCAGCTTAGAAATTTAAGGCTGCTGATACTTGATTGTGATTGGCAGTTCACTGCCATGCAGGCAGCTTAGAATCGAACCTTGATTGGATTAAATCACCAAATAAAGTTCACTGCCATGCAGGCAGCTTAGAATTACTTTACTCAAAGTTAATTGAGTGGGTTTTAGTTCACTGCCATGCAGGCAGCTTAGAATAAATTCATTACTCATTAGGTCACCATGGACAAGTTCACTGCCATGCAGGCAGCTTAGAATAATTCACAATGACATTCGATTGTGTGTCGTCTGTTCACTGCCATGCAGGCAGCTTAGAAAAAATGAGGCAAAAAAGGCTGAGCGCCAGAAGAGTTCACTGCCATGCAGGCAGCTTAGAAAATTTGCCTGATCCATTTCACCGATCAATATCTGTCCACTGCCATACAAGCAGCTTAGAAATGACTAAATGAATACACGCTATGCCAAGCTCAAGTAAAACTATAAGAATTCAAAAAAGGAAGCTGGATACGATTTCAGCAAACTATGCATATGATTTAAATTAATAATTCTATCGGAGATGTGCTTTGCTATAATCCCGAGGCTTTTTAATATATGACAATTTTATGAAATTTAAAATTTTATTTGCTTCGACTTTATTGTTAGGTTCAACTCAATTTTTAGCAGCAATGCCTGTTGATCAACTATTAGGCTCATGGAAGGTAATTGATGATAAATCAGGAAATTACATTACAGAAATTGCAATTCGTAAGAATTCTAAGACTCAACAATATAGTGCAGCTATCACTAAGTCGTATGCATTACCGGGTACAGTAGCGGCAGATGTCTGTACGAAGTGTACAGGGGCATTAAAAAATAAATATTTGTTTGGTTTAGAAATCCTCACGAATATGCAGGCAACATCAAAAAATAAGTTTAATAATGGGGTATGGGTTAACCCACAAAATGGCCTTGTTTATATTATTAATGCAGATCTAAGTAATACTGGTGAGCAAATGAAGGTTTTTGGTAAGTCAAAGTCTGATAACACCACGACAATCATGACTTGGAAGAAATTATAAATAACTCTCCGAATGTGGCTGTCGTAAACCACTTTTGTTGATTTCTAAAAAAACCATCATTTGATGGTTTTTTTTACATGGATATTCGTGTGAACGAGCATTAATCCATGAGATGTATATTGTGATGATGTCTGTAAGATGGAACTATTTTAAGCATAGGAAAAGAGTCTTTCTATATCCTCCAGAGCAATAAGAATTCGCCCACAACCATTAATTGCTAAAACATGTAGAACATTATCAATAATCCCTATAAATTTCTCCATTCTACGACGCCCATCTTTTAATTGAACTTCAGCTTAGTTGGACAAGTATTCATCATTAAACAGTACTGAATAGCTGGCTGAGTAAGTTGGATTTCGTTCTTGTTTGCGCATACCATTGAGTATTGGGATCAACCCAGAGCAAGATATTTGCTCGATTCATCAAAGTTTGATGATAAGAAGATCAATTGGTTGAGCGATAGATTGTAGGTGTAGGTTTTTTATCTGAGGAATATATGACTGAACAAAGCAAAGTAAAAGTAAAAAAATTTAATCAGATTTATATGTTTTTATTCAAAAAAGAAAAATTGGATATCTTGTTACGATGACTTTGAAAAAATATTGGAAATGTCCAATCAAGTATCAAATTCTAATCAATAGCTTCTTCTTCCAAGCTTGTTTTATAAGCCCCTAAAACAATGTCTTCAATAGCATTCATTGCTTCTCTTAATTTCCTTTCGCTGACCTGATCGCCTACAGTTACGTCTCGATCATCATCTTTTGGATTCAGTAGGCACTTAATTGTGTACTGCCCGTAATCAAGGTTTTCTGCAATAGTGCCAAAGGTTCTACGCAGATCATGGAAGCTAAACTCAATGCCACAGGATTTATTGATTTTTTGGCGTACTTTGGAAATATTCACAATATGACCAGAGGTAGATTTGGCAGACGGGAATACCCATTCATTTTTGGCTTGAGCATAACGTTTTTTCATGAGGGTAAATAGAAAGTCACCCATAGGCAGGCTGTGTGGCACACCATTCTGTGAATCTATTGAGGTAATTCGACCATGCTTTAAGTCAATACGGGTCCAAGGCAAAGATTCACATTCTTCACGTCTAAATCCTGTAAGAATCAAGGTAAGTAGAAAATCTCGATTGGTTTCTCGCTGTTGACCACGGTCTTTATATTCAAATACTGCTTTAATCCAGTGAGGTAGTTGCTCCTCATTAATATAGCTTTTGCGTCTGCTCATTTTATTCCATGCTTTTTTAGCATCGAGAGTCTTGGTTGGATTATGAGTATCCAGAATAGATCTGCCATTTTCATCCAGATAATGCTCAACCGAATAATTATAGATGGCTCGGAAAACACGCATCGCCATATTTGCTTGAGCCATACTTCGTTGTGACAACTCAGAATGCTTGGCTTGGATCATTGATCTAGAAATTTTATCCAGTGTTATGTTATTCCAATCTTTTAGGTAGTCATCAACCACCAGCGTGTAGTCTTTAATTGTTCTAGGCTTAAGGGTTTTATATAAAAGGTAATGATCAAATGCCTGTTTTAATGTTGGCTTAGTCTTGGATAAATCTGATTTTACTTTTTCTTCAGCAATCGCTTTTCTTTTAACGTCATTTGGATTGATGCCTTGAGACATCTGCGCAAGTTTGTCGCTGGCAATATCGAGTGCTTGGGAGAGGGTTAAGTTTCCATGTAGACCAATTGTAGACCGTACAGTCTTGCCAAGGACTTTTTTCTCAACGATATAGGTTTTACAAGTAGTATTAACCCGAATAGCAAAGCCGATCAAGTCACTGTCTCTATAGATAGCAGGCGTCATTTCGAGTTGATCAATAAATGTCTTTGTTAGCTTTACTCTTTGAGATGACATCGCTAGAATCGCTATCAATTGCAATATTTAGCAATATAGCACAATATTTTCTAGCGTCTACTATGCGTCTACAAGCAAAAAATACTTGCTCAATAAGGAAATGTTAGATAGTATTGCTGCACAGCCAAATTGTTGAATATAATAGTTTTGCAATAGTATAGGGCCTATAGCTCAGTCGGTTAGAGCAGCGGACTCATAATCCGTTGGTCCACAGTTCAAGTCTGTGTGGGCCCACCAAATTCGACCTCGTAACTCTTTGAGTTATGAGGTTTTTTAATGTCTGCTATTTTCAGACCATCGGATTTTTCGGTCTATTTTGTGGTCCATCCGTTCGATAGTCCGTTGGTCTATCTCCCACACGTAAATCCATTTCCCAATTAACGTTTACTAGCACTTCGGCTTTCCACTCGATCTACGACAAAGAGGGATCTTCTATAATCTAGACCATCGAGGCGTAAAGCGAGTGGAAAACGATTAGGCTTGGGGGGATTTTGACTTTATGCTGTTTGACCGTTTTCCCCTATCTGCGTAGGGGATTTCTGATTGAGGTATGGGGGTATTTTATTAAAAAGTAACTCCTAGATAAGTAAGGGAAAGTCATTTAAACGAATTAGAATATTCTACGTCACCAGATAAAATTTTTTTGAATGAGGATTTAATCTAATTGGGTAAAGCTATAATGGAAAATATTGTAATAGCTTAAGAAAATTTTAACTGTTTTAGTTTAAAGTCCTCATATTAAAAAGGGCTTTAAACTATTAACAGTGATTAATTATAAACCTATTCGCTCATAACGTTTTCTAAAAGCATCTTTCCCACCTTCCATAATTTGACATACATCGCTTCGGATCGATTCATGTACTAAGCTTCCAAAATTTTTAATCTCAACTTGTCCCTTATGGAAATGCATGACATTCACTAAGTCAGCATCTCCGTTTACTACAATATTAGGGTTATGAGTGACAATAATAATTTGACGCTTATTTTTGTTGCTATGTATCTGATTGACTATGAGGTCATAAATAAGCTCGTTATCTAAGTCATCTTCAGGTTGGTCGATAATAATTGGCTCTTTTCCATGACTAAGCAAGAATGCCAAAATAGCAGCAGCCTTTTGTCCAGCAGAACCTTTAGAAATATTTACGAATTCTCTACCATCACCTTTTCTTGAATATTTAACTTCAAGTAAATCTTCTGGGAACCAAGTTAATAGCCTGCCATAGAATTCAGGTTGACTTTGATAGCGTGATTGGAGATGAGTAATAAATCTATTATCAATATTAAATTGAGGTAGGCTATTTCCATTTATTAAATTATTAATATTGTTAACAAGATTGGTCTTGGTAGTAAGCTTTATATTATTTTGACAATTTATCAATTCATTAAGAAGAGAGCGTTCTTTATCTTCTTTATTGTAAATTGTATTAATGAAATTGAGAGTTCCTATAATATCTCTGAAAATAGGCTCGATATTTTCAGTTTCGCCATAAGGTAAAATAGTCATTTTTACATAGTTGTTATTACTTAAAATAGAATCAATAAATTCTTGTCTTTTTTGCTGAATTACTCCTCGCAGTCTGATAATTTCATTAATACATGTTTGTCTTTCTTGTAGGTTATCTACAAGTCTTAATTTCTGAGATTCTATTGTTTCTAAATTGTGTAGGATTTCTTGCTTGCGCTTATTCCAAGCTTCATATTGTTCATTATCAAAAGGTATCCCTCTAGTTGTGTAATCTTTTAACATCGCTTGATAGGCTTGTTCATTTGCATTTTTAAATGTAGACCAGCTCGAATTTTCATAAGCAATATTAGCTTGTGAAATGGCTGTATCTAATCTTGTTTTTAAATTTCTTAATTCTTGAAGAATACTTGATAGCTCACCGGAAAATGTAGCATTAATTTGTGCCAATTCTGTTTTTAATTGCTCTTGTAAACCATCAATATTATGTAAGAAAAGTGTAGGTAGTTGAGTGCTAGAAACTTGATTTAATTTTTCATTTAATTCACTAACATCAAGGCTTGATGTTAAAGCTCTTTGGACATTCATGCATATTTCATGTCCTGAGAGAATGTGATTATGACCGCCCGATTGAAAACTTAAAATATTAGTATTTAGAGCACTCAATTCAGATCTAAGTGTCCCTTCCATAGATGTCGAATGATTTAAAGCTCTTTCTTCTGCTAAAAGACTCATAACCCGATTGCTTTGAGTCTCTATCAAGTCTATATATGCGTTGGTATTAACATTTGGTGACCGATCGATTATTTCTAGCAAAATGTTGGGATGTGAAGCTAATGCATTAATTTGTTTTTGGCTATATAAATGAACAGGGAAGCGATCTTTAATATTACCTTCATCTTGAAGTAAATTACCTACTTCATATTTATAGAATTGTAATGGAGTGGACTTAGACCATTTTGAACAATATTCAGTAGCATGATTTTTTACTGAAATTTCTATTTCAGTATTGTTATCAGTTACATCATTAATAAAACCTTGAATCTCACTATGTATCTTGTCTAATTCGTGAGTATCTTGACATTTACCCAATGATAATCTTAATGATTCAATAAATGTTGATTTTCCGGTACCGCGTCCCCCAATAATTGCATTAAATAATGGATGAAGTTGAAATACAGGAGCGTTATTTTCTATTCTGCCACAATGTTTCATTTTCTTTATTGTTAATTTTTTTATGTAAGCTTGTGGAAGTTGATTAGGGTTTTCGATTTGGTTAAGAATACAATAGTTCTTGTCTCTTAAGGCGTATTTAAGGCCCTCAATATCAGGTGCACCCATTTTAATCCAACTAAAACTTGCGCCTAATTGAACTAGGGTGTGAGCATCAGAGCCTTTAACTATTGCTAAATGATCACAGTCATTTTTCAGATCTTGATGTATGAATGAACTTTGTAATAGCCGATGGTCAATAAATTGAGCTGCATCGAATAATTTTAAATTATTTTTTAAATCAGGATTAGTGGTGGTGATATTGTGTAAAAGTCCTTTGGGACCTTCAATATGGGCAGGCATCACAATACCATTTGATAACTTGATTTGGTTGACTACATCAGAAATTGAAAGTGTTGAAAAGCAATTTTCTGGGTCACCCATTTGACTTCCGACATTTAATCTGCAACCTCCTAGAATTCTTGTTAAATCGTTACTGGATACGTTCGGATCAAAAATAGCTAACAAATGAATTCTACCTGCTCCTAATGAAACAGTTAATTCAAATCCAGGAAAAATGGTGAGGGGCCTAAACCAATCTTCTTGCACAATTTGTGAATAAGCAGTTTTTAGAGAATCAATTGCTCCACCAGTATTGTGATCTGTAACAGCGACACAATCTATCTCTTTTTCCATTAGTGCCTTAAGCCACTCTTGAGGAGTAGTTTCAAAAGGGTCTCTGTAGTCTAGTGAAGCTGGTGTGTGAGTATGAAAGTCAAATTTATACCATTGGCTGCCTAAAGTATTAGTCACGAGAACCCCTTTATTGTTGATTTAGAAAATATATTTTAATTAGTTGAAGTATACTCAATAATCAATGAAAAATTGTAAAAGATAAATAGCTAAACAGAAAAATGTTG
The DNA here is from genome assembly GCF_003105055.1 of Acinetobacter sp. AM. NCBI lineage: Bacteria > Pseudomonadati > Pseudomonadota > Gammaproteobacteria > Moraxellales > Moraxellaceae > Acinetobacter > Acinetobacter sp. AM. The sequence continues at coordinate 7,318 of NZ_QETG01000002.1, forward strand.
ATTGAAAATATGAACTAAAGAGGATCTTGAAAAATAATTATGGCATAAGTCAGAAATTAAAGAATTTAATGGGTATATAAATGTAAAAGAGGACAAATGCTATTTAGAGCCTACTGCACGAGCAAAATTATTAGAATCATTGTGGTCTGTAGTTTTCATAAGAAATTTCAATACTCATTTAATCACGAAGTTTACTATTATTATTGTAACTATTTTCTAGCTTTAGAATCGTTAAATAATGGAGTTAGGAATACGTGTAAACAACTCTGATTGATTTTTGTTCACTCTTGATTTTCTGAGAAAATGAAACTTGAAGATATGTCTAAAATTAGTATAAGTGTGTATATCCTTTCTAAGTATTGGTTATTAATGATTAATTTCATGAAGACAAGAATGTAAGATTTGTGTAGCTAGGGTGGGAAAGATATCAATATGACGGGCTTTCCTTTATTGGAGCAAAAAACTACAATATATTGAATTAGATGGAGAGAAGATATAGGTTAAATCCGGTGTTAATTAGTAGCATATTTGAGTTGACGGAAACTGTAGCTGCTCGATAATAAATGAGACCGTAAACAGCGACTACCGTCTTATTTAGTAAAAAGCTTACAACCACAGGTTATAATTGTGCTCGTAGCTTTATAAACTCTACAATTTCTTCTAACTGGCTACTAAAGTCCCATAAAAGGTCTTTGTTCTTTAAATTAGGTGTAGACAATGCATGTCGCATCATTTCTACTTTATTAGATGCCCCCCATCTGCTTCTGCCGATAGGTTTCTGTTTATTATCAAGAATTTTTAAAATACTGAATAAATTGCTTATTTCGTCTTCATATGAATTATATTGACCGACAGTTAGTTGATGATCTTTAAATTTATCTTCGTGCTTGCTATAGTCAGACCATACTTTACTCATTGCATGAAGAATTGCATTTGAAGGCAAATAATTTTCAACCTCACGTCCATTTGTAAATTGAAAAAGAGCTGAAGTGGGTAACTGAGTATTTAGTTTTTGTATCTCTTCATATATTCGTTTTGCACTATGTTTTAGTGAATCTTTTGGATTGCTATCGAGAGGAGGGGCATTACGAAAATCAGAGTCGACAATGACAATAGGATTTCTGCATAAACATAATAAATCAAACACTGATTTTGTATGATTATCATCATCTAGACTTAGATATGATATTAAAGCTCCGCCATATTGCATAAAAGTATAATGAAATCCTTCTATGAAATTATCTTTAAGCTCGTTTTCCAACCAATGTTTGTAGAATAATAATTCTGTAGGACCTTCAACCCAAATTACAATATTAGCTGTAAAGAGAATTTTTGCTGGATGGATACCGATTGCTTCAAGTAACTGAAAACAATCTCTTTTAGTATTTATCGTTGTTATTGAAAGTTTGTTGACATCCGAGTCTTCATCATATGTTGATTGGCACTGAAAGATTCTTGAGTAATTATCGAAAATAGGAGAGAATTCGGTAGTATGAGTTGCCAAAATCGTTTGACGATTATCATTTTTCATTAACTCTAATAGTTTTGAACGTCTTGTAGGATGCAAACTGTTTTCGGGTTCATCCCATAAAATAATAGTATTTAAATCAATTAAATTTGTCAGAGTGAAATAAGCTATTGCGATTTCTGTTCCGGAAGAAGATTTTGAATAAGTAATACCATTTACATGCAAGTCCTCTTTACCATCGATATCAGAAACATCAGTTTTTGCTTGTATAAATGCATTAAGTTTATCGATTAACCTATCATGTTCTTTCGTTTGGTTTTTTCGGCCTTTTTTTAAAACCATTAAATTATGAATTAAATTCTTTATTTGGGTTTCAGGAATTTGTCTAGGAGGAATATATATTGCATTTGGTATTTTTATTTTTGCTAATATTTCTTCAAATTCGCTATAAGATAAGGTTATTTCTTTATCTTCATTTACATTTGAAATAGTAATATTTAAATTTAGAATTTCATTAAGTTTATTTTGTAATGTTTCTACTATACTGTTTAAGTTCTTTAATTTTTGTCGCTCCTCAATGGTGCTAATTGTGTTCGACATTATTTTAGTTGTATTAATTATTCCTTGGTTATGTTGTTTGATTTGCTCCTGTAAATTTGAAATTTCCTTAATATTATTTTTGTTGGTAATATTAATGATAACACTATCAAACTTAATTTCCGTGATCTTGAATTGGTCTAAAGAACACTCTATAGTTATACTAAGTTTTTTAAAATTTCCATTAATTAAAGAATTAATAAAAAAATCTTGAGAATTTTTTGCAGTAAAGCATAGTTCAGCTTTTGAAAATAGAAAATTAGGGTCTGATTCTGGAATTCTATCATGTATTTTTTTGTTCTTTAAAATGTCAAAAGACAATTTAATAGTCTGCAATATAGAACTTTTTCCAGATCCATTTGGACCAATTAACGAATTAATACGCTTTAGGTCATTTAAATGGAGATCTCCAAAGCCTTTGAGGTTAAAAAAAGTACAATTTTCAAGCTGCATGATTGGTAAATTCTTAAGATAATTAATCGATGAAATTCTCTGAAGTACTATATACTACTGATCTTACTTATTAAATAGAATCAATTGCATTACCTGAAACTATTATTACTCCAAGAATCGTGAATTCAGTTTTTTTTAATGGTAGATAAATGACTATTCTTTAAAATTATGAATATATTACTTGATTTTTGGCACTTGCCTCTATTGAAAATTTGATTATGATGAATTTTCCAACTTTATAATACTAAGGAAAATAGTCATGCCATCTCCAAAAGATACGAAAGGTCCAATTGTTAAAACTGGGCCGACTGAAGGAGAAAACCGTACATATAATGCAGATGGTGAATGGCGTAAAAAACGTGCTGATGCAGGTAAGCCACGCAGTAAGTGATTGTGAGTGCATTCAACTGATTTTTATGGATATATTATTTTCATGGTCTTTAACCAACAAAGGAGTGACCATGAAAAAACATTATCCAAAACTCGAATCCGTTTCTAAAGTCATAGAGACTCTCCCACATCCCCAATCCAAATCTATAGCCAAAGCGATTCGGGTCTGCAATGATAAAAAGACAGACCTACCAACAAAGCTTTGCGCTGTTGCTTTCGTGTTTATTTGAGTGGGGGAAGAATCTTAATGATTGTTTTACAACAATGGTTGATTGAACAACGTCAGGCAAAAAATCTGACTTTAGAGCAATTGGCAAAGCAATTAAATAAATCAGTTTCCTATGTTCAGGATGTAGAAAGCGGGCAATATCAGTTGGATGTTGTGGAGTATTTATTTTACTGCAAAGCTTTAGAAATCAACCCTAATCTAGGGCTTGAGTTGATTCAATCAAACCTACCTTCAATCTAGATCATCCAATTGGGGCTCCCAGTCCTTAGCCTCTAAGAGCACCTGCTCAATCAAAAGCAATCCATCTTGTGGATTAACGCCTAGCTGTTGGCAATACCAAACATATTCAACTACATCTAAACGACGTTCGCCTTGTTCAACTTTTTGAACAAACGAGTGTGGTTTATCCATGCGTTCTGCTAATGCGCGCATAGAAAAGTTTTGGTCCTGTCGTGCTTGCTTCAACCAGTTCGTCAAAGCCTGCATCTCTTTCGTATTGATACTTGCTGTCATGCGCTTATTATCGATACAATGTGCAATGTACCCAATATGGGTACATTGCTTTGATTTGAACTCAGAAGTTGAGCTTAAGCTATTACTTTATAATCATATTTAAAGGAAATTGTATGGGGTTTTCTAACCTAGTCAGCTCCGCTTTAACAGCGGTAGCAACGTTATCAGGTGATCCTGATGTACAGCGTGCAGCAAACTCTGCCAATGATTTAGTTGTGTCATATCAAACGCAGCAACAGCAAGCAATGGCTGAGCGTATTTTGAATTCTCCTGATGGCGTTATCCCTGTCACAGAAAAAGGAGTCACTGTTTGGCGCGCATTGCAATATAACGGGAATGGTGAAGTTGTTGGCTTTTCTGACTTTAACAGCAAAGAGGAATATCTCTTGTTAAAGCAACAAAAGCTCAAAGCTCAGCAATTGAGACAACAACAACTTCAAGCTGAACAAGCGGAAGCTCAACGTAAGTATGCAACTCAACAAACTAAGAAACAAGGTGACGTATCCATCTCCGATATTGATGCCTATGGACAAACACTGGGCGGTTTAGAACGTGCTGTCATGGCTTGCTCAAAATATCGTGAAAATACGCCCCCTTGGAATGACTGTATTTACAGTCAAGTGAATTAATCAATAGAACTTGGATACCCATGAAGAACTTTAAAATAATGCTTTGCTTCCTTGCGGGATTCACTGCCTCAAATGTTGCTTTAGCGAAGACTGAACAAGTCACCCTTAAAAAGAATCTCATCTTGAGTGGTGAAGCCATCATTTTCCCTACAACCAAAGGTGAGGTTATTTTGAATGCATCTATGCTGCGTGAAAAAGTAGCCAAGCAAATGAAGCCTTTTAAAAAGGGTCAATGCCTACAAATTCAATCCCAGAATGGATTTTTCAAAGATACCAACGATGGTCAATACATCCAAAGTATTCGCCCATGTGCTAAAAAGAAATAAGCAACCATAGGATGATTTTATGAAAAAACTGATATTCGTATCATTATTGGCCATGACTGGATTGGTTCATGCAGCACCAAATGTTTGGCAATCTGATTATGCTCAGGGTTTTGCAGAATATACAATTCAGGACAGCAAGGGCAATACGCTTTGGGTGACATGCAATGAGGGAGCAGGAGAAATGTTTGATCATTCTGTACGCTTCCAAACACCAAAGAATAGCTATGCAAACTCTGATTCCAAATATCCATTAACTTTCTTATTGGATGGGAAAACTAAAGTTGCTACATCGGCTTCTACAAAGTGGAGGAATGGTGCAAATGCTTGGTATGAGTTCTCACAAGGTATTTCTAAAGCTAAGAAAATTGATGTATTTCTCAATAAGAGAAAAATCACCACATTTACTCCTAACCAACAAAGCATCAAATCTGTAGCGAAACATATCGCTGCATGTGAAGCAATGTTCTAACCCACAATCTAAATTTTAGGTCCCGATGTGCTCTTGCAGTACATCGGGATTTTTTATGCTTAAAAGGAAAGCGAAATGCAACCAAGAATTTTTGACAAAGCCAATCAAACTCTCATCAAAACATGGAGTTGTAATAAGTTGTCAGACAGATCAAAAGGTCAGCTTAAATATCAACTCTGGCAAGACAATGACGATCAAAGCTTCGGGATAGCCCTAAGTGAAAATGAATCATCAGGAGGATTTAGTGCAGAGTTAATTAAAGTTGATCAGATTGTTTCAACATTACTGAAGCTCTATCAATCGGCAAAACCCTTTCATGCTGTTGCATTGAAAGGACTATTTATTGGTAAGTCAGTCAACAATGCAAGTTTTCTCGGTGCTGCTTTAGTTGATCAAGGTGTAATTCGACTACATCCACATACAACACGTCTGCTTGAAGTGAATGAGGATTATCTACAGTGGCCGAAGTCGTTTGATGAAACACAACCATCTAACCAGAAGCGAAGCACTAAAATCAAGAACTCACAACAATCAAATGCGGAGGATAAAAATGAAGTACATCAAAACCCTATCTGATTTGTCTAAAGTTACTGACCACTTAATTCAAGCAAGTATTTCACTACACATCCAAAAGTTGGAAAGGGAATACATTGAACCCTATCAAGCCACCCTACATGGGTGGTTTGTTATTTGCGAGGATGACAGCGACTTAATTCAGACTTTTCCTCAATTGAGTTTTAGCCTGTCTGAAAAGCTTTCATCAGGAGAAGTTGAGTACGTAGATAAAAAGCCAGATTGGTATGAAGTCTATATTATGCTCAACGACAATGAGGGTATTTTAGTCTATGTTCCGACAGAAATTTTAGAGCGCTATAAGATCAAACAAATCTAGTTACAACTACAGACCTCTGTCTGTTCTTTGGCACTATTAATTTTTATCTATGACTGAGTAATGACATGGAAATAACTGGTCGCTTTAGAATGAGGTGTATCAATGCGTACAAATGACTAGCAGAACCGTAAAATGGACCCTAAAGCTTAATCAGCTTTAGGGAGTTTCTTTATCACTGCAAACAAGTTAACAAGTGATACTTTTTTGGAATGCTGGGAGTAAAGGACTAATAGTCCGATGGGCGAAGAATTCAATAAAACTAGCATTATCTTTTTATCTCATTAAGCCATTTGTAAATATATGGGTCTTTTTTTAATAGACTAGTAATCATTTCATTGCGTTTAGATTTATCTAATTTTAACAGAATGCTTTTGAGATCAGCATTTATAGATTTTTCTGGTGCACCTCGGTCACGTGCTTTGCTATACCAATCATGTCCAAGAGTATATTCATGGTTTTCCATGTATATGGCTCCCAATAAAGTACATGGTCGGTAGTCTTGAGAATTATTCTCATGAGCTTTTAAGCCACATTCTATTGCTGTATCGACTTTTCTAATGTCTCTCTTAACTCCCCCTAATGTAGTGAAATAAGCTGACAATAATTTTTTATTTTTGTTGAGGGAGATTTCAGTATTTTCTAAAAACCTTTCAGCCTCTTTACTTGCTTTAGCTTTTCTTAATTGACTAGAGGCATTAATAGCATGCCAATGTGATTTGGTTGTCTTATATTCATTAATATAAAAATCAGCTTCTACACGATGAAATTTTATCTTAAGTTCATCTGTAAAAAACTGTCGTCCTTCCGAATTTAACCAAATAGCATCTTGTTCAGATAATCGCTGATTATTATCTAATAATTTCAATATATTAATTAACCTTGATCTAAGCTTATCAACTGTGTCATAGAGATAAATATCATATTTTTTTATTAGTTTTTTTTCTTTTTGTCTCTCTATATATTTAGGGTCAGATTCTAATTTTTTTCTACGTTCACGTTGAGCTTTTTCTCTAACTTTTCTTTCCTGAGCTAATTTTTCTTGTTGCTTTTCTAACTCAATTAGTTCTAATTCTCTAACTTTTTCTAAGCGCAATCTTTCTGCTTCTAAATGTTCTTGATGTTTTATTCTGTCATTAACAACTGCTTTCTTATATTGATTAAAAGAAATTTCACCTTCAACTAGACTATGTAAAGCACTAAGATTTTGGCGAACTAAATAAGCTTTTTCTGGTAAAGTTAAACTATCGTTTTGCTTCGTTTTTAACTTTTGAATTATTTTATGAAGCATACTGTGCGGGATCATTGAACTTTCAATGTGATCTACACAATAAAAAACAGCATCTTTTCTCATATCATCAAGATATGTTTGATGTTTTACGGCATCCTCAGCAGATACTTTACTTCGGTAATTAGAATGGTACGTTTTTTTAAAAAATCTATTTCTTGACATTTCAAAGTTTCAGAATCTATTACTATTTGATTAAACTATATTTATCTAAAAATAGGAATGGGGACGATTCAAATAAACACTAGAACAAAAATAAATCGTATTGTTGATTTTTTAAGATTTTTCATTATTATGTTCCCCATAGTTGATGCTCAGTCACTATAGGCTCCCACTTTTGAATTAAGCATTTATTGCAAATTTAAGATAGTACGGCCTGACTTTACGGCAACGTAGAGATGCTTCATTAAGGCACATATCTTTTTAGGTATGAAACGAGGACCAAGTTAACTTCTGAACAGTTTCAGAAATTTGGCTGTGGTTCGGAACATTAATTCTCCATGTTGGAATGGGTTAATGTAATGCTGAGTTTGAAGAGAGAGGCATTGTCATGCTTTTAATATCATTCATACTCATTTATGTTTTACTAGAAAGATGTAACCCCACTACTATTCAAAAGACGTTGTGTGATTTCCCTCATGCAATCATGTATTTGGCTGATTTTTATAGACATATTATTTTTTTGATCCAACGTCAAGAAGGTAAATCATATGTCTAATATCTCAAAAAACTCTCAAAGCTCTAAATTAACTTCTTTTATTCAAGAAAATACGGGTAAAGAGGTTGATGTAGCACGCTTCTATCATAATTTAGGTGTTACAGGGCTACGTTTAGTGGGTACAGCTAAAAGTGTCCGTTTTTTATGTCGTCTGACTTTCCAAGGCAAAAAACTGTCTAGAACTTTGGGCTCATTTTCGCATGATGGTTTTGAGACTGAAATTCCTAGCCTTGTAGCAGAGGTAAAAGTATTCAACCAACGTATTCTTAATGGATTGCATCCATTTGATGATAAGGAAGAAAAGGCAAAAAGCATCACTTTTGGTGAGTTCGTCAAAGAAATATATCTTCCAAATGCTGAGATGAGGAAAAAATCATATAAAGATGATGAATCCCGTGTGCGTATTCACTTGATACCAGCGTTCGGCAATTCTTCATTTAAAGACATTACAGTTGGTCAATTGAATCAACTACTCGCAAATATACGTTCGACTGGCTTAAGTGATGCAACAGTCAATCGAATTAGAGCCTTACTTTCGGCAATCTTTAACCTAGCGATTGACCATGAAATCATTGAATCAAATCCAGTGGCAAGGGTGAAGAAGTTTAAGGAAAATAATCAGAAAGAACGCTACTTTGTAAATGACGAATTGCAACGATTGATGAGAGTTTTGAATTCACCTGAGCAATTTGGGATTTCAAACTTAGTCATTGTTGCTGCTGTTAAATTCCTTCTTCTAACAGGTGTTCGTAAACGAGAAGCTTTAGACTTGAAATGGTCTGATCTTGATACTCATACAGGTAAGTGGCTACTTGGAGAGAACAAATCAGGCAAAGCACGTTATATCAATTTGAATGAGGATGCCTTAGCAATTGTTAAGCAGCTTTCAAGAAAATATGACTATGTTTTTGCTAACCCTGAAACGGGCAAACCATTTAATGATATACGGAAAACTTTTGACAAGATTATGCAGGCGTCCGACATCAAGGAAATGCGTATCCATGATTTGCGTCATAATTTTGCGAGTTTAGCCGTCAATTCTGGACAAAGCCTTTACGTTGTCCAGCATCTACTAGGCCATGCGTCACCTCAGACGACTCAGCGCTATGCTCACTTACAATCGAGCACACTCAAGCAAGCTTCTGAAGCTGTTGCCAGTGTAATCCGCGACCAAAGCGCTCTTTCAATCTAATACATATTTTTCAAAATTATTTTGGGTGTATTCATTTACACCCAAGGAGTCATTATGTGCGTAACTCATAAAGTATTATTAAAAAAAGGACAATACTTATCTAGCGGAGATGTCTCTGGTCAGATCACTGTTGTTAAGGGCCAGTACACATTAATTGAAGCTGGTACAGGTGTTGGTAAAACTTCAATGATTATGGATATGGTAGGAAGTCTTAGTGATCATCAACACATCATCATGGTCGTTCCGTCAGTACTTAAAGTACAAGAGCTTGAAAGTAGCCATCCGAGCAAGTATGGGAAAATTAAATACCTTTACTTTTATGATAAAAAAACACCGACAGAGGCCTCATTTGACAAAAAACAGCGATACATCATTGTATGTACTTACGATAAATTAGATGCTGTACTTGCAGAATTCCCTCAAGGTGATATTAAAAAATCACTACTTGTTGTCGATGAATGTCATAAATTATATTCTGCTGGTTCCTATCGTGATGAGGCAATCAATTCACTTTTATTTACGCTTGAGAAAAAACGATTTCCAACTGTACTTTTTCTTACAGCGACATTTACACCTCATTGTTGGGATACATTAAAGACTCCTTTAAGCTCTATCTATAAAGTTCAGTCTGAATCGGAAATTCAACGCAGCTTAGAATTGATCATGCTAAAAAAGGGTGATCAATATAGTTTTATTCCGCTTGTAATTAAGCGCCTTGAAGCAATGAGGACAACAGATCAATCTAAAAAGATAATTATCCGCTATAACAATCGTCAAAAATGTGAACTGTTAGCTGCCCTGTTAGAAAAATATCATGGGGTCAAAACCATGATTGTTCATAGCAAAAATAAGAATGACGAAACTGTACAGGAGTTATTCACTGCTCAAGTTATTCCTAAAAATACTGATGTGATCTTTTGTACATCCATTATGGATGAAGCAATTAATATCAATAATTTAAAAGATGAGCTTGATTCCGTATTTATTGTGGGGAAGGATGCACATCCAGAAGAGCTTGTTCAATTTATGGGCCGATTGAGAAAGGCAACGGTTCCTTGTTTTATGGTCATTCATACTGAAATGTCTACGGATCATCATATTCGACTAGAAACATTGCGTACAACTTACCTGAACAAAAATAAGCAGTTCATCGATAAACTCAACAAAGTTGCTGACTTAATATCAGAGATTTTTGATGATTATCAATTTGATATGTTTAGTGAAGAACAGCAACAACTGAGTATCTACAAAAAAGTGACGTTGTTGAACGAAACTTTTAATCAACTCTCAGGTTCAAAGTTATTTACTGTGAATAGAGGAAAGGTTCAAAGAAATTCTGCAAGTATTGCAGCAAATTATTACCGAATGGACAAGGGTAACTGCTACGAAAATTTTTATTATCTAAAAGCGCGTATTACAGACCTTTTACCTACATGCACAGTGAAGTACTCGGCTGATGTAACTACTAAAACGCCTGAATATATTAAAGAGTTCCTAAAGGAAGAAAAGGCAGTCAATAAGCAAATTTATGCTGATTGCTTGGAGTCTGCTTTTGAGATTTTTTTAGCGACAAAGCCAACATCAAAGAAGGTATCTGCTCAAGAGTTCTTGGAGAATAACATCACTAATGACGCTGTGAAGTATCTAGAGTCTGACGAAGAACAACCAACAAAACCTGTTATCCGTAAAGGTACATACGAAGACCTATTAAAGGACTTGGAGGCTGTTAAAAAACCAAGACAGCAGCCGACGATATCTACTCAAGGAATTACTTCGGCAAGTCAGCTTAAACAGAAGGAATCTGCCAAAGCCACTCAACCAAGAGTTCTATTGAAAGATTACGGTGTATCTTTGTTGGATCATGCTAAGAAGGATGAGGTATTTGTAGATAAACTTGTTGCTAAGTATGATGTGCCTCATCATGCAGTTACTGTTGATATTGTGACAAAAATTGCAGTGCTATCTACAGTCATTGGCAATCTAGAGGATATCTACAATATTTTGCAGACCAATCAATATGATAAAGTTCTGACTATAGCCAAAGCCTATTCATCTAACATTGTTGTGCAATACCTCATCAAACGATTCTACAGGTATAACCCTGAGCGTTATATTGGAAAAGGATATCGCTTACAGCCAGCAGAAGCAGCTATTTTGCTGACTGATGCATTTGAATCCATCCATAAAAATACAAGTATTCCCATGAAAACTTTCATGAAGGAAAAGTTGGTTTCAGGAATAAAAGTAGACTTCAAGACTAAAGAAGTCAGTATAGATCCAAGCAAAGCTGCAAATTTCATTGCGAAGTTCTTTGCTGCAAGTGATAGAAATGCGAAAAAACCAGAACTGAGATTTCTTGAATTTCAGAATATTGCATACGGTAATTACCAGTATTTGTCTATCGCTGATATCCAGCAACCCTTTAAATCTGTACCTCATGAATTTCAGATTGGTGAGTGTATCTTTGATTCCTTGTCGGGAGAATTGATCTCAGGTCCTGAAATCTCTAAGTCAACGTATCAATACCATGATCCAGATGGCATTGATGTGTTCGAAGATGATCCAATTCCACCGCAATCACAGCAGAACATTCAGCTAGACGAAATTGCCTGATATTGCCTAACTCCTAACTAATCTTGGCTTTTGAGTGGGAGATGTTCAGACATCTCCCGTTTTCTATTTTGCAACGCCATACATCAAGCTCGCTCTTTCAGTGTTGTGTGCTCACAATGCTGTTTGGCGTTGCAAAATGTTGGTTTACTTTGGGAGGAAAAGTCGAGGGTTGTTGGGCTTCTGATTTTTTTTGTTTATTTTCTTTGAATTTCTACCCTTGCAGGGTGGTATTTTCTTTATTTTTTAATTTTTTCGAATGTCATTTCTATATTGATCATAAATAGAATATTGGGTAGATGAATACTTTTGTAACTCCCTGTAATATTAATTTCAGGGAGTTATCTCATGTTATTTAATGTTGAGAAATTAGGTTTTTCACTTGATTAGATTTAAAAAAATCAGCAATTTCATTTAAATAAATAGAACGGCCCTCATCAGCTTTTACATAACACTGTTCTAATTTAGCACCATGCTTTAGCATGATATCGACTGCATATGCATTGTTATTTTCAACAGCTAGCATGAAGGGTGTATAGCCTTTAATTGGGTGCTGAGTCGTATTTTGATTTGGATCGGCACCATATTGTAGAAGTAATTCGAAAATTTCGTAAGCATCACTAACTTTTTTGTTTCCAAGAGAGATTTTCTTCACCTGCTCAAATAATATCTTCCTTGGATCATTGCTTGGTAGGCTCTGAAGGTATTTATATTTTTCGATATCACTGCCACCGTTAGAATGACGTCTAATGGAGTCGGCAAGATATTTGTCATTTACTTGTTCAACTTTGCGACCATTTAAAATGCTGATTACACCTAAATTCTGATAAAGCATAGAAATACCATAAAGGCCTGTAATATTAGGATTAGCGCCATTTTCCAATAATAGTTTTACAAGTTCCGGTAGATTTTTTTCAACAGCGAATTTGAGAGGAGAGGTCAGCACTTTTGATGTACTAATATTTAAAAGTGCTGAATTAAATCCACATTTGAATGCATGTTTAATGAATGCATATGTTTCATCTGGTGTAACGTTTATATGATCTAGGGCTAGTAAAATGATACTTTCTTTATTTGAAGTGAGACTATTTATATTAGCACCAAATTCAAGAAGCTGTTTTGCTTCATCAAAATTACCAATAGCTGTAAAATAATGAAGCTGAGGCCACTTACGTCTTTGCTCAATATCAACAAAAATTTCCTTATTGACTGTCTTGAAATCAGGGGCAATATCCTTTGCAATTACAATGTTACCCATTTTAGGAATTAGTTTCTTAATCTCTATACCTTTGTCACTAAAAGTCTCGGCAGTAAAGTATTTAAAGAATCCGACTAAGGTTGCTTCTCTTTCCCATTCTTCAAATACAAATTCAGTTCTGAAGCGATCTGTACGTTCAATTGGATTAAATATTCCAACTTTTAGGCCAAATTGAATTGCTAAATTTGAGATAAATGCAATTAGCTTATTTTGGCTAGGTACAAGTGAAGCAATACAAAGCATTTCATTTAGTAATATTTCCAAATAGCGCATATCACGATATAAAAGTCCCTCTAAACACAAATCGTATTCAGTGAGTGCTTCCTTAAATTGATATTGATATACCAAATTAATAGCTTTAGCCCAATGTACATAAGGTAGTAGATGACCTACTTCTTGTTGTTCATTTAAGAACTGATTGATTTGGTCTATCATCAATATATTAAGTTGAAAGGTTGTTTCACTTGTTGAGCTGTATAGCATTGATGCTAAGCGAGTATCAGTTTGATCAATACGTTTGACGTGTGTTCTATCAAAAAATACTTGAGTTAATTTTTGATATGAAAGAGGGATCTCAATTAAAAAAGGAAAATGTGTTTGTGAATTGGCAATAGCCATCGCTCTAAATGTAACTGCCTGCGTATCGTGTTGCGAAATACGGTGGAACTTCAATTTTTGATTGTGTTGTTCCGCTAAAGAGTGAATAAATTTTCCATGTTGCAATGAGAATCCATATTTAACTTTTAAGGCTTGTAGTAAGCGTGAAAAACACAACAGTTCATAATGTGTTTGCGATGCTTCATTCTTGTTTAAAAATAAGCGTTTTAATGTTGATAGAGTGGGTAAGGCATCTGGGCGACCAAATTTACTAATGTGATTTTTATCATCATTACTCAAAACTTCACTTTTCAAAAAGTTAGCAAAGTTTTTGTCATTGTTTTTTAGGTAATCTAAGCTTTCTCGAATAAAGTTGTCACCTTTCCAGTGCTTGGCGACCCCTATCTGTGTAACGCAAAACGTTATGAGTTGATGCAGTAATGGAACTAAGTAATTTGACCATAGGGAAGTACGAATAGACTCAACATCCATTAACGATGTTAGTCGAGCATTTAAAAGCATTGTATTGTAGCGGTCTAATACATTTCTTTTTAGTAAAGTAATGAACTGCAATTTGGTACGATCAGAAAATCCCTTTGGACATAACTGGTTTAAATATAATTCCAGATCATAGTGAGCAGAAAATATTTTATTTGATATACCATCTAAATGTTTTGAATCCGTCTCGGAAAGTTGGCTCTTGGTATTCATGTGGTTAAATAAATCACGAACAATTTCTATGGTAGTTGGGAAGGTATTCTTTGGCATTGTAAAGCTCTGCGTATATCTGTCTTAAAGTTTAAATATGCTTTTCGATCACTTGGTGTCCCAGGGATCGTAATCTTTATTGAACATTTTAAAAGGAGAAAATCATGTCTTTTTCCTTGTTTAAAGGATGCAATATCATTTTTGATAAGTTCCCGAATAAACTTATTCATCTCTTTGTCATTACTATATTTTTTCATGGTAATCCTTGATTAAGGGGATTACTCCCCTTAATTCTTATTTAGCATTACCACGGCCACCACCAGAAGGGCGACCAGTTGTACTTGGCCAATTTCCTCCAGAGCTAGGGTGAGATGATGAGGGACGGTTGTATACAATTTCCATTAAAAAATCCTTTGAAAACATAGCAAAATTGCTATGGTTCGAAGAATATAGAATTAGAGGATTTCTTTCTTCTGAGAGAATGGAGTTTAATTTTTTAAATTTAATTCTAACCTATACTTTGATACCCAGCTTTTATATTTCTATTACTACAAAATACGAGAGACAGTATTCTGATTCAAGTTATTTGCTGACCCCAAAATAACCAAATACTTAATCAAGCAGAAATGATCAAGTACTTTCTTACTCATTAGCACGTATTCGTGACTTTGTGATAGGAGTTCAGACATCTCCCGTTTTCTATTTTACAATGCCAAACATCAAGCTCGCTCTTTCAGTGTTGTGTGCTCACAATGCTGTTTGGCATTGCAAAATTTTGGTTTGCTTTGGGAGGAAAAATCGAGGGTTGTTGGGCTTCTGTTTTTTTTGTTTATTTTCTTCGAATTCCTGCACTTGCAGGGTGGTATTTTCTTTATTTTTTAATTTTTTCTGATGTTGTTTCTGGCCAGACTGCAAATACTTCGGTACATAGAAATCTCCAAACTTCGGTCCAACATCCATTTTTAAATTGACTAGACAAAACACTTGGGTCTAGCACGGTACTTCACTATCAAATTAAAAATCATGGACTTAAGAACTTCGGTCCATCTTTCCGAGTGTCCAAAACCACGGTCTATTTGTGGTACATCACAAAATTAGACCTTTATTTTTCTTGTACTTAGTATTAGTCAAAATTCATAAAAAAGAATTTCAAAAAATAAAATACATTATTTTTCATCGGTTTAACAAAAACAGTTCGGTACCGTTATTTTTATTGTATTTAATTGGAGAATGCATCATACGACATTGTTTTTTATAGTTAAAAAATTAAAAACTGGTCTGACTCATAATCCGTTGGTCCCCAGTTCGAGTCTGGGTGGGCCCACCAAATAAGATAGCCACTTACATGTACTAATTGTGAGTGGTTTTTTATTTTTAGAATTCATGTAAGCACTTGAAATAATTCCTATAAATATAAAAGTATTTGAGACCAAGCTGCTTAAATAATAAAACCCCCTATAAGGAGGTTTTTTACTTGGTTCATATTTTCATAACATATACCACTGTAGGATGACACCATACAGATATAGTGAACCTACAAATAAACAGATTCCTGAGGAAACCAACCAAAAAGTCATAGTATTTTCAGGGAAAATTGGTTTGAGTATAGGAAATGCAAGCGCACGTCCTAAAAACACAGCAGATATTGCAACCAGAACCCATTTTGTAAAGGGAAGGGACTCAATAATTCCAGCTCCAGAAAGAGCATAAATTGACCAAATCAAAAGTATGATTGCAATCATAGCTGTAATTATTGTCGGTTTAAGCTTTCCTGCCTCAGCCCCACGTGCCATACGCTCACCAGCACCTAGAAAGCGATATGCTGGAGCTCCTATAAATATACATACTAGATGGGCAATCGCTGCAAAAGCGCTCGACAATGCACCAATAACAAGAACCAGACTACCAGAAGTAGACATTTTTATACTCCCTACGATTTTTAACTGATTTAAATAACATTTTTATGGATACAGTCATTCTTGTTGGAATGGTAATTTACAGTATTTAAACTTAGCATAAAATTTATGCTATGATGCCCTAGGTGTAGCAAAACTTTTTGAAAACTTGTGTTCAGGATAATGCCCGCTAACTGCGGTTTTTTATTAACTGGAATAATGTAAATGGCTGGCAGTTTAGATTTTAACTTGAACTTATTAGCCAATACCACAGGCTTCAATTAGGGAATGGATGGGGGGAAATTTGCGGTAAGTAGCCTATCGCTCTAACAATATATTGCTGTCTAGCAGACCATATTTACGTGTCGCGGATGCTCTTGATCCTGCCTATACATCAACTTAAGCTTTACGTATTAACGCGAAGATCAATCCGCACGATTTTAAGCACTGAAGAAAAACTTAAAAACAATGAAGATAGAAACGATGATTTGTTTGCAAACTAAAATAAAAAAAGGCGGATTTTATGCCCGCCTTGTAGTTTCATCTGTTGCAACATCATTGCAAAAGCTATCCCACCAAATCCTAAGTTATCCCGCTTTATCCCATAATTATCTCAATAGTCTGTATTAGCTATATAGTCTCTTCTCAAGATGAGGGAAGATAGATACTGTTGTTGATTTAAGCCTTACACCCAGTATTTATGGTGAGTTTGATATAAATCATATGCTTGGATTGGCGTGTAATCTTTCAGAAGAATACCATCAGGCAGTACAGTGTTTAATAACGTCAGAAATGACATTAAAAAAGGAAACCCTACATGAGCGTTTCCTTTTCATTCCACTGATTGTGGGGTTCGGTACTGAAAATATTGCATTACATCAGCCAACTCTCTTTAGGACCATTATCTATGTATTCCCAAAATTGATGCACTCCATTATCGTGAAATTTGAGGGTAAAGGGCTTATCGGTGACCAGTTCGGTTACACAATTTTGATATGAAACAACAACTTTCGCAAAAATTTCATGATCATTATTTTGATAAAAGTTTATTGTTGGGCTTAGGTTTTCTAGGAAATAACAGTTCTCTGGCAAAAATACCATTTGCTTTGCAGTATCAATCGCTTCATGGCGATCTTTGTCAGAAAAGAACACATCGAAATTCATGAGCTTTGAGCCTCTTTTTCTTATTCCTTTCTTTATTTTAGAAGCATACGTAGAAAATGCAAATTAAATCACATTAAATCAATATAATGATACATTAATCTTATTAATGTGGTTTAAGTTTAAATGAGACACATCTTTTGCGGATAAAGTTATAATTAATAAACTTTATTTTTCAGTTCATTTTTCTTTGTAAAACAGTGATGTATTTATCATTAAATTATCATATATTGATAAAAATCAACATATGTGTTAAAATTTGAGCTAATTTAGGCAGTTCGAGGTTGTTATGATCTTTTTTGAAGGAGAGCAAGTTTTCCCTGATCAAGCAAATAACTTTAAAACTTTCTTAAAAAAATATCTTAGTGAACAAGATGGCGAATACTTATTAGAAGAAAAATCTTTTGTTTATGATGCTGAAAATGATGAATTTCTTGAATCCGATATTCAGGCATTCTATTCACTCTGGTCTGCAATGTTAGACTAGTAAAAACCGCCTTTCAGGCGGTTTTTTATGGGGACTATAAAGCGTGATATGAATTAGCAGCAGTAAGATCTTAAAATTGTGAATCTTTTTTGGGGTTATAACGCACCAAACTGCTGCCAAGTCTCACCGTTATGTAAAGAGTCATAATAATTTTGCAGTTCTACTAAATCATAATATTGACTATAAGCTACGAGCAGTAAGCCAATGATCAGTCCGATTTTAAGACATGCAAGTCTGTTCGAATTTCTATATAAATTATCTAGTCCAAAGGCAGTTAAAATTAAAGCAGGAATCAGCACAATCGCTTTTAAATGGTTTAGAAAGTCCAACCCATGTGTATACAATAGCCCAATAATCAGTAGTACAAGCCCTAAACTGGCATAGATACGGCTGTCGAGAGAAGTACGTAAAGCAAAAATACATTGAAGCGTTAAAATAAAACTGGCAAATAAATAAAAAGTAGTTCCGCCAATGATGACCGTATAAATTGCATTGAGTACGCAATACGCCAATATAAGAAAGATAATTAAAAAGTAAATGAGCGTATAAAGTCGATGGGTCAATTCGGTTGTTTTTGCCATAAAAATCAATCCTTATCTTAACTCATTACGCATAAAATAAGCATAGGCATATTCTCTGTAAGCTTCTATTTTTCTGTTGTAAGTATTGTATGTTTCTCATGACTTAATGGTGTTTTTAGTAAATGTCTGGTGAAAAAGAAGCTGATTAAACAGAAGCTTAAACAAATACTTCCACCAATAAATAGGGTAGAAGTAACCGATAAATATCGAGTTGTAAGGCTACTTTGTAATGCTCCCAATTGATTTCCAGAGGTCACCAATATGCCATTTAGGGCGGCAATGCGTCCAAAGAGTTGTTTCGGTGGAAGCAATTGTAATAAATGTTGGCGTATAACCATACCAATACTGTCTAAAGCACCAATCAGCACCAATAAAATGAAGGAAAGCCAGAGTAATTTTGAGAGAGCAAATAACAGTGTCAACATTGCTATCCCTGTACAGATGAGCAACATATTGCGTAAAGCATTTTGTGTGGGAGAAAAATGTAGCAGGATGAACATCATGATGCAGATGCCTAGGGCAGGTGCCGCTCTTAATAAGCTTAAACCCTCAGCACCAAGCTGTAGGATGTCTTGCGTAATAATTGGCAGTAACACAACAATGCTGCAAAATAATGCCGTAATGAGATCAAGCAATATACTCCAAAATAACACGCGTTGTTGCAGCATAAAGTGAAATGCTTCTTTTAAACTACGATGAAGTTTGGTTTCAAATGTGGTTGGGAAAGTACGTTTTGAAAGTTGTAAAAGGCTTACACTTCCTAAACAGCAAAAGACAAACACGACCATAAGTGTGAACTTGAGTCCAAACTGACTCAGTAAAAGTCCCGCACACAGTGGTGCTGTGATTGCCCCGAACTGCCATATACCGCTTGTCCAAGTAGCAGCATTTGCCTGTGCATCAGTTGAAATTAAAAAAGGGCGTAATGAATTAAAGGCGGGGCTGTAAATTCCACGTATAACCCCTAAGCAAAAAATTAACAAATAGATGCCCCACAAAAGAAAATCTTGCGTAATTTGTTGCTTTTCATAACCATTAAAAAGAACACTAAACAGTAGTGGGATCGTACAACTCCAACAAAAACTGGATTGTAAAATTTTCTGACGGTTATAGCGGTCTGCCCAATGACCACCAATAAAAGAAAAACCAATAAATGGAATTAGTTCTACAACAGCGATTAAACCTAAACTTAGAGGGTCTTGTGTAATTTGATAGAGTGCATAACTGATGGCAATTTCTTGCATGACAATGGCAAGAACCAGACAGAATTGATTGATACTGAGCAAGGAAAAATCGCGCGAACGAAATGCAGCAAATGCATCGGAGCGTAAAAAAGGCATAAATCAAATTTGTAATGATGATAAGGCCAAAAGGATGAACTGAAGTCCATCCTTTTGTATTTTAGAAAGGCTTATTGTGCTTTTGCTACAGCAGCGGTTTCGTCATTCGCAGCTTTTGCCATAGGTGTGTATTTCAAACCTAGGGTCGTGCTGGTGTACTGGCGAACTTGGTCAAGAAGGACAGGATTGGTGCTGAGTTCTTGTTGGTACGATTTTACAATCTCATGTAATTTCGGGTTCCATTCGCCTTGTACTTGTTGTGGGAACGCTTTTTCAAGCAAACTCAACATAATATAAGGTGAAGTTGATGCACCTGGTGAGGCACCCAGCAATGCGGTTACAGCACCATCTTTCGACGCAAAAATTTCTGTACCAAATTGCAGACTTGCAGGTTTCCCTGATTCTTTCTTAATGATTTGAACACGTTGACCACCTTGATTCAAATGCCAGTCTTCTGGTTTTGCATCAGGATAGTATTTTTTCAATTCATTAAAACGATCTTCATCAGACATCATGACCTGACTGACTAAGTATTTGACCAAATCAAGGTTTTCCATGCCTACAGCAGTCATTGGTAATACATTGTTTTTCGTGGTCGATTTTAATAAATCAAGCTGAGAACCTTGCTTTAAGAATTTATTCGAATAGGTCGCAAATGGCCCAAAGAGCACATATTTTTTACCATCAATATAACGGGTATCAATATGTGGAACAGACATCGGTGGAGCACCTAATTCGGCACGACCATAGACCTTGGCGGTATGACCTGCGGTGACTTTAGGATTGTCTGTCATTAAGAACACGCCACCTACAGGGAAGCCAGCGTATTGTTTTGCTTCAGGAAGCCCTGTCATTTGCAAGAGTTTAACTGCTGCACCACCTGCACCAATAAACACAAAACGAGTTTTGACATGATTGGTTGCACCTGTTTTCAAATTCTTGAAAGATACAGTCCAAGTTTTGTCATCATTTTGGCTAATGCCAGTCACTTCAGTAGATGTTTGTAGTTGGAAGTTAGGTTGCTTTTTAAGGTGATCGACCAATTGTGTGGTGATTGAACCATAGTTCACATCCGAACCCACATCCATGCGTGTTGCAGCTACTTTTTGTGTTGCATTACGCCCATTCATCACCAAAGGTGCCCATTGTTTAATTTCGGCAGGGTTCTCAGAGAACTTCATGCCGTAGAACATTGGGTTTTTAACCATAGCAGCATAACGTTTTTCTAGGAAATTGACGTTGTCACCCCATACAAATGCAATATGAGGAACAGGATTAATAAAGCTAGTTGGTTTGCCTAAAACACCTTGCTTGACTTGATATGACCAGAATTGTTTTGCGACTTCAAACTGTTCAGCAACTTTTACAGCTTTGGTAATGTCCATCTTGCCGTCTTTTTCTGACGTATAGTTCATTTCCATAAAGCCAGAGTGACCAGTCCCCGCATTATTAAAGCCATTCGAGCTTTCTTGGGCAACTTGATCAAGTCGTTCGTACATGCGAATTTGCCAGTTTGGTTCAAGTTCGGTCAGATAAGTACCTAATGTGGTGCTCATAATTCCGCCACCAACCAAAACAGCATCAACCACAGGTTCATTATTTGAGGTTTGAATTTTCTTAGACACAGTTGGTCGGAATAAAAAAATCAATACTGCAAGCAAAAGTAGTACGACAAATACCGCGAGGTATTTTAAAAAAGTTTTCATGCGATTTAGACCTTGGGAGCAGGTGTTGGCATCGCTTTAGAGCGAATAGAGAGTAAAAACGAAAAAATAAAAAAGAGGTTGACGGAAATGGTGGCAAACTAAAAGTTCAGAAGAGAGGGAGTGAAATACATGAATCCTTATAACTAAGAAAAAATGTACCTTTTAGTTCAACCACACATTTCCAATCGGTTGCCATTTTAGACGAAATAAGTATTGACTCAGTAATTTTTATTATAAATGTCGATATAATATGTATAAATTTGAGTGATGGTTAATTTATTTTTTATGAATTTCAGTGATTTAGGTCAAATTTATTTCTTCTATAAATCAATAGACTAGAGTTTTTTTGTTGATTTACCCCGATTTTTTACTATCAGTACAGCATAATACCCGTCATAAGATAATGCAGAAGTAGTGAACAAGTAAAATAATGAAAACATATTCAAAATATATCTAATTATAATACCTAATAAATATAAGGGAATAATAAGACCACATTAATGGTTCTCAATAATGAGGTTTGGTTGATATTCAGTGAATTAGACGATGCAGTTCCAAGTGCTTGGGAATCGGGTGCAGTGGATCGTACTAAAGCCTGCCAACCACGGATTTGAGCCGCAATTTTTTCAGTCATCATTGGAGGTGGCATTTAAGTTACCTGTGATAATGAACGGTATAATCGCAGCAATGATCATTCGTAAGCTTAACCTCTCATCTATCTGTCCTTGCCGATCTTACACAGACATTGCAGCTTTAGTCATTTTACAATGACAGCATGGATGGTATCCGTCCCAATATATTGTGAGTGCGGCAACTGGGTAAACGGTTCTATGACCGTTTTTAAATTTATTTGTGCAACGTCTTTATTGGCTATACCAAAAGATTAATTTTGTGCTGGATTGTTATGGCCCCATGACCCTCTTACAGATCAATCGAATCAGTCTGGGAGATTGTCCTTTATTTCCAGACCCTCAAGGGTAATTAGGAGAAACCATGTTGACCTCATATTTACATGCATTTGCTTTGTTTTTCTCATTGCTGAATCCATTTTTAATGAGTATTTACATGATTGGCATGATTCGGAACTCCGAAGCGAAAGTGTTTAATAAGGCTTTGATTCAGGGGTGTCTGATTGCCTTTGTAGTATTTATGCTGTTTGCATGGGGTGGAGAAGCTATTTTTAGTAAATATTTAAATGTGCGCTTTGAAGCCTTTCAAATTTTTGGTGGTCTGATCTTCTTGGTGATTGGCTATCGCTACGTGTTTCAGGGAGCGGATACCATTGGTGAAATGCGTGGTGCACCTGATCATTTGGCAGGAACCATTGCCATGCCTTTTATGATTGGGCCAGGAACCATTAGTGCTGCTGTGGTGACGGGCATGTCGCTGCCAATAGGAGGCGCAGCCATGATTATTTTCTTAACTTTAACGCTGACCAGTGTGTTGATGATCTTAATGAAATTTGCCCATGATCATTTGCGCTATAAGCATGCCAAATATATAGACCGTTATGTTGATATTGTCGGGCGGTTGTCAGCACTACTGATTGGAACCATTGCGGTGGATATGATTATTAACGGCGTTATTGGTGTGATGGCTGAAATGTAATCTCAAGATGAATCAACTAAAAAACCGAACATATAAAGTCCGGTTTTTTAGTCTAGAAGAGAAGGTTGAGTTAGAGACTAAACCTTCTAAGTTCAATTAAGATGCGAATCTTTTGATAATTTTATCTAACTTATTATCGATTTGACCGCGATATACATCAGGTAAAACACATGAAAGTTTTGCAAGAATATGTGCTTGCGCACCTGAGATAACCTAACTCATTTGAAAAAATACCTTCATAGATCTCTTTACAAGCTTTATCTACTGGCATATCCATGCATTTCTCATCTCAATATCCTGATTTGGACACCTTAAAAGTGTGAAGTGTTAAACCACTTCATCTTTAAGTAGAACATCACCAAATTGTGTACGTAATGTAGCTTTTACAATTTTACCTGTACCATTTATTGGAAGTGCATCAACAAAAATTACAGCATCAGGAATTTGCCAATGAGCAATCTTGTTTTCAAAGTAAGCAAGTGCTTCTTCTTCAGTTAGGTTCGAGTTTTCTTGTTTCACTGCAATCAGGATTGGACGTTCATCCCATTTTGGATGACGGGCTGCAATCGCTGCCGCCATACGAATTTCAGGATGACCAACCGCAATATTTTCAATTTCAACTGAAGAAATCCATTCGCCACCTGATTTGATTAAATCTTTTGCACGGTCACAAATGCTCATATAACCATCCGCATTAATCGTTGCAATGTCACCCGTATCGAACCAGCCATCAGCCGTTGTCGCACTTTTCTCTTGGTTAAAGTAGTTTTCAACAATCCATGGACCACGAATTTGTAAATTACCTTGTGTGTGACCATCATTTGGCAAAGCCGTTAGGTTGTCACCATCAACAATACGTAATTCAACACCAAATGGTGGGCGACCTTGAGTTAAACGTAATTTTTCGAATTCTTCTTCACTTAAGGCTAAATGCTTTGCTTTTGGTTGGTTCGCTGTACCCAATGGGCTCGTTTCTGACATTCCCCAAGCATGAATAGTGTCACAAGCATAGTCGTTTTTGAAATCACGGATAATTGAAGGAGGGCATGCTGCACCCCCCACGACATTACGCGCCATGCTTTCTAACTTGGTGCCGCGTTTTTTCGCAGCAGCAAGTAGACCTTGCCAGATGGTAGGTACACCTAAAGACACGGTGACTTTATAATCATCAATTAAGCTAACAAGGCTATCACCATCTAGATTCGGCCCCGGAAGTACAATTGTACAGCCAACCATTGCAGTTGCATAAGGTACGCCCCATGCATTGACATGGAACATAGGGACTACAGGCATCACAATATCTTTTGCAGACAAGTTAAGTGAGTCTGGTAAGCTAATAGACATAGTGTGCAATAGCGTAGAACGATGGCTATACAATACGCCTTTAGGGTTGCCCGTTGTACCTGAGGTGTAGCATAAAGAACTTGGGGTTTCTTCGCTAAATTGTGGCCAGTTAAATTCGACAGATTGATGTTGAATCAGTTCATCATAAAAAATTACATTTGGAAGAGCCGTTAAAACTTTTTCATCGCGCGAGCCGTAGCAGATAAAGTGTTCAACTGTTGGCACTTTATCTTGGATTGCTGCAATTAAAGGTAAAAATGTCGAATCAAAGAAAATCGCTTTATCTTGAGCATCATTTATAATGAAAACCAATTGCTCTGGAAACAAACGCGGGTTAATGGTATGGCAAACATAACCACTCCCTGAAATGGCATACCAAGATTCTAAGTGACGATGGTTATTCCACGCGATAGTTGCAAGACGGTCTCCCATTTCAAGACCAAAAGTTGTTAAAGCATTTGCTAATCGTTTTGTATTTTTTTGAACTTGTAACCAGTTTGTTGTTGTAATTTGACCATTTACTTCACGTGAAATAATAGAAGTATCTGCATGATATTTTGCTGCATGTTCAATGAGGTTACTAATCAGTAAAGATTGATGCATCATTTTTCCAAACATTTTTTTTCATCCTTGTTTACTATTTTTAATTAATAATAAGAACCCTTAGCAGGTGCTAAAGATTCTTATGAACTTATTTTTGAATGAAGTCAACAGTGGACCTTAGGCTCACATAATCATGTGGTTTTTGAATCGCTTATAGCAAATGTTGTTCATATTTAAATGATTCATATAAGCGAGTATTAGGTCACATTATTGATTGGTATAATAAAAAAATACACTGAAAACCATTTAAAAAAATGACTATGCATCCATTTTTAATTTGTATCTAGAATCCATGAATGGTGAAAAAAGCATGGATTCTAGCTTGTATGTTGTTATGGTTTATAGAGTCCAAGTTGGACGAGATGCAACCGAAGAATACGTCTTAACTCTAACACGGCTTCAGGCGTTTCTTGAATTGAATGACCACCTTGAATAATTTTTTCAGAGACAGCGCCCTCTAGGTGAGCACTTTTATAAGGCACGATGCCATCAGTAATGAGGTTTGGATCATCACTTTTGGTGTCATTCCCCATAATTGAATGAAATAACAATCCTTTACGCGGCCGAATATCCGAAGTGATGCTCATAAACTTGGATTTATGACTTAAGTCACTTGGACCATTCTGAATGAGCCCTTGGTCAATTTGTTTGGCTAAATCTGAGAAATCTAAATCTTGGCTTTGTAAGGTGTCACCCACCGCAGTTAAAAATGCGCCTGGAAGTTTAATAATTTTACGTGCAGCGCGAGTAAACCACAGGTCGGCATAAGCTGTGCCGTGGTGTGGCGCAGAAATAAAGATAGCACGGCCAAAATTAGGAATATCTTGTATTTGCATGCGCTGTGCAACAATGGGGACTTTTTTATATTTACTGAGTTGTCGGTTGCTCATCATCGACAGTGCTTTTTGGGTGACATCAGCATCACTGACCAACAGACGGGTAATAATTCCTCCCATACTATGTCCAATCAGTACGGCATCATTCTTTGCGGAAGCACTTGCATTGACTTGTGCAAAACTCTGTTTAAGGAGTGCGTAAATCTGAAAGCGACTTTCTATAATCGGCATATTAGTCGAATAGAACACTTGCCAGACTTGGTAATTTTCTCTTAAAACCTTATCACCCATAATGTCATTGGTTAGACGAATCCAAGCTTCAGGACTGCTGGCTAAACCATGAACCAAGACAATCACTTTTTTATTCGGATTGTAAGGTTCTAACATATATAAATGTGGCATGGTTAAACGGTTTTCACGATCAATTAGGGTTAGATAAGCCGCTTTACCCAAGTTATTTTGGGCTAACCATAAACCGTATGGGGTCGAGAAGTTAGCGGCTAAAGGATATTTACGTCCTGCAAGCTGAATAGATTCATATTGATACGGGTCATAGGCACGAATCACAAATTCAGGTTTGGTTAAAATATCATTGACTGAGGTGGCTGCTTTAGGTTCGGCGGTAAATGTTGCTGCCAAGTAGCGCGCTTTATGAATATTTGGATTGATTCCACTTTCATAAGAAAAATGTAAAGGGTCAAGAATGTATTGATTGGACTCTTTTTGCTGTTGATTGGCATTTGGGAGTACAACCACAAATTCAGAACCAAAACCATCACGACGGTTAATCGAGCGCAGACCTGAAAAATTTAGATTATAACTCGACATGAGTTGTTCAATTTTCTGATCTTTCAGTAAGGGATAATTACTAAAATCAATATCATAAATACTCTGACCAACTTTAATTTGACGCGGAACTTCTTTTTCAGGGTAACGAAGACTATAAGTATTAGAAAGTTTTGCAATTGCTAAGTTATAGAAATCTCGTATTTGTACTTGTCGGTTATCAAAAATCCGATCTTCAGGACCACGTTGGGTTTTGAACATGTAGGCATAGCTGTAGCGAATACTTTTATCCAACATGCCTAACTCTTGGTCTAGGCACTGATTATAAATTTCTTGCTGGATTTTCTGTTTTTCTTCAGATTTATGGCTGGTCAGTAATCCAATTTTACAGGCTGAAGAACCTTCTAACGCCAGTGCCCGTGCCAGATACAGTTCACTGGCTGCGGAATATAATTGTTCATCCGGAATTTGTGGAATTTGCTGTAATTCCTGAACGCATTGAGTGGGATGTGCTGTACAGACTTTAGCCTCACGCCCTGTCATGGATAAAACATTTAGACTCGCTTCACTCAGCTTATCACGTGTCAGAATACTTTCACGTTCATTGGTGATGGTGACTTTTACAGCTTGATTTTTGACAGTAACAACTTGGCAACCCGAAAGTAGAGTGGCGACCAGTACGGAAAGCAGGGCAATATGGCTAAAGTTCTTTGGCATAGGCAGATCTTAATTTTCATTTTGTTTGTTTTTTTTAATCATACGATAATTGTCAGCTTTTTCAATGCGCAGAAAAAGAAATAGACCGTACTGGACGGTCTATTTGATGTAGTGAATGAGATTAAGATGCTTTAGGGGGAGTATTTAATACTTGCCAAACATTCCAACGCCCTTGTGTTTCAATTTCGCTAATTAAACGATCAGCGACAGCGGCTTCTTGCGGATATTTGAGTTTGTAGTTTTTCAGAATTTGGATGGCACTTTTCTTTTGTTCCAGTGCAATGTAGTTATTGGCAGCGGACAAATAAGCTTCCTGAACACCTGCTTTCATGGCTTTGTCTAAATATGGAATAGCTTCACGTTGACCACCACCTTCAGATAAACCAAATCCAAACCAGAAGTTGGCTTCAGCATCATCTTGATTAATTTTTAAGATGCGCTGTGCATAAGTTAAAGATTTAGTGGTATACACAGAGCCTAAGTCAAGATTACGTGCCATAACACTGGCTTTGAATGCACGCACTAAAATGTCGAAAGAGGCATCATCGCGGACAGCAAGCGTATCCAATTCTTGCGTGACTTGTTTTAATTTTGCTTCGAAACCTTTACGTTCTTTGCGTTCTGTAAAACGTGGCGGGTAGTGGCGTGCTTTGCCTTCCACTAACTGTAAAAAGTCATCAATATCCGTGATATCAATTTCATTTTCACCTGCCAAAACGGCATATTTCATTGTGCGTTGATTGTTATTAATCGTAGGAATGATCAAACGATTTGTTTCTAGCGTAATTTTTTCATTTGGATTGGCTGAATTTGTTACTACCATTTTTGTTACTGGCTGGGCAGCAGCTTGCTTCAATGCCAATTCAAATGGAGGCGGTGCGGCATAGTCAAATGGGTTCAGGGCATAAAATGGGGGAGTTGTATCAGGTTCTGTGAAAATAATCGGTTCTTTAGAGTTCTTATCTTTGGTTGGGGTTATGCTACACGCCGTTAGAAATGATGCGGCAATTAATGCGATTGCCAGAGGCTTTAACGTCATAGTATTCATCCATTCTTTCTTTTAAAAGTAATAAAAAATTTGCATGTTCGTCAGTCTAAGAAAACTCTGGCGAACATGCAATATAGGGCGTGTTACAGTTGGTTTTTAATTATGTGGTTATGGCTTAGATTGACTACTTTGTGCTTCACATTCGCGGCGCACATCTTCAATAATTTTTAACTCTTCTTCACTGTAGGGTTGTTCATTCAATTGCTGCTTTTTAAACGTTGGATCAAGCAGAGATAACCTTTGGCAAAGCGTGTTCATACGTTTTTCATTATTTTGAATACGGTCTAATAAAATACGCATACCTTCAAGCATTGGGTCTGATTGGTCTTGCGTTGCAGCATAGGCTTGGAATCCAATACTTTCGGCATAATCACGGCGACGTGCTTCATCTTGATCTTTTGGAAGATCTTTACTGATGTAGCGTGCAGGATTTCCGACAGCAGTTGTACCAGCAGGTACGGCTTTGGTGACCACTGCATTTGACCCAACTTTGGCACCTTTACCTACGGTAAACGGCCCTAAGATTTTGGCACCCGCGCCAATAATCACACCATCTTCAAGCGTAGGGTGACGTTTGCCTTTATTCCAAGTGGTACCACCCAATGTGACACCATGATAGAGCGTAACGTCATCGCCAATCTCGGCAGTTTCACCAATAACCACACCCATGCCATGATCGATAAAAAAACGGCGGCCAATTTTGGCACCTGGGTGAATTTCAATACCTGTCGTAAAACGGCTAAATGAAGACAGTAGTCGAGCTGAGCCTTTACAGTCTTTTTTCCACAATTCATGTGCCATACGGTGCATGATTAAGGCATGAATGCCAGGATAAGTGGTTAAAACTTCTAAAGTGTTTCGCGCTGCTGGATCGCGCGCGAAGACAGCTTGTATATCCTCTTTTAGCTGTTTAAGCATTAGACGGATCCTCTTTGTCTTTGGTCTTAGGTGTAGATGGTTTCCAAGTTCCTTTATTTAAGGCTTGTACGCGACTAAAAATACCGCGAAGTAAATGATATTCCATTTTATCTAATTGTATACGCCCAAATAGTCGACGCAAGCGTAAAGGCAGTAATCTTGGATTATTTGGATCTAAAAACTCAATATCTTCAAGCATTTTCTCTAAATGTGGGTAGAACTGCTGCATTTGGTCATGCGTTACTAACGGTTCATCCCAATGCATTTGTGTAGTATCTGTGACGGGCATGGTGGCTTCTGGGTTTTCGGTTTGTTCAATCCGTGCCAATGCCGCCATCCGCATTTCATAACAAATGATTTGAATGGCTTGAGCCACATTCAATACACCATAATCGATATTGACTGGAATAGTGACATGATAGTTAGCCAATGCCAGTTCTTCATTGGTCAAGCCTCGGTCTTCACGTCCAAAGACTACGGCAACATTTTGCTGTTGTGTGACCACGGCTTGAAGTGATATTTCTGCCGCAGGGCGCGCATCTAGCAATGGCCAAGGAATAGTACGGCTACGTGCACTGGTCCCAAAGACAATGTGACAGTCTTGAATGGCTTGTTCTAGGGTGTCTACAATTTTAATTTGCGGAATCAGATCTACCGCACCAGCAGCCAGTGCTTCAATGTCTGGATGAGGATAGGTTTTTGGAGCAACCAAGACCAATTGGCTAAGCCCCATCGTTTTCATGGCTCGCAGTGCGCTGCCAATATTGGCAGGCAAGGTCGTATTCACCATGACAATACGGACATGGGAAAGATGTGCTGCAACCGCAGTATTGTCAAATTGATTCATTGCATTTCCAATCTTGTTTACTTGCTGAATTCGGTTAATCGTTATGAATATTGATTAACATCAGCTTGATATAAATCCATTGCCTCATCCATGCTTAAATCGGCGGGTGGAGGAGGGACTTGTACTGGTTTGGCTTGCTCGTAATTGACGGCTTTGGCAGCTTTAGATTTCACCTGATATTCAACATAGATGGCTTCTTTACCAAAATAATCGCGCAATTTACTTAAAAGTTCATCTAAAGGAGCAACTTTCCATTGCATGCCCAAATGTAATTCCGCAGAAGCATAGGCATAATCGAGTTGCAATAACATAGGAATATGATTGCACAAATCGACATTGCAATAGGGCAACAAGATTTTTTGTAAATCTTGAGTTAAAGTTTTACTTAGATGATCAGCGTGTAACTTAACTTGAATGCTATTGGCACGCTTTTGACGGATTTCATTCAGGCTAAAGGCTTTGGTTAAACGTCCCATTGGACGATCATATCCTTCACGTTCATAAATTTCGCCTTCAATCACCACCACACGTTCATTGACAATAATGTCTTTAAAGCGTTGGAAACGTTCGTGATTGGCAGAAACCTCAATGCGTGATGTGCCATCATCTAAGGTAATCATGACACGGTTCGGGAAGTTAGCAACATCGACCACTAAGCCTGCAAATACCGTGGTTACACCACGACGTGTGGGTGTCAATTCATTAATTTTTGCAGGAACAAAAGATTTTAATTCAGTACGATAGACATCAATTGGGTGCCCTGTTAAATATAAACCTAGGGTGTCTTTTTCACCTTTTAAGCGGACTTCATCTGACCATGGTTTAACTGGTTTTGCAGGCTTACGTTGAACTTCTTCAACTTCGCCAAATAAATCCATAATGCCTGTTTCACGGTTGCTACGTGCTTGTTCTGCGGCTTGTACAGCTTCAGGCAATTGGGCCATTAAGCTTGAACGTTCAATACCTAGACAGTCCAAAGCACCTGCACGAATCAGCGCTTCAAGGGTGCGTTTATTGATTCTCTTTAAATCAATACGATGGCAGAAATCAAACAGGTCTTTATAAGGACCATTCTGTAGGCGGGAGTCAATGACTGACTGCATCGCCTGTTCACCGACACCTTTAATCGCGCCTAAACCATAAACAATAGTTTGCTCATCAGTAGCATGGAAATGATACAGCGACATATTCACAGAGGGCGGTAAAACGTCCAAACCATTATTACGACAGTCATCAATCAAGAACACGACGTTGTCAGTATTCTGCATTTCCGAAGACAGTACCGCAGACAAGAATTCGGCAGGGTAATGTGCTTTTAACCAAGCTGTTTGATAGGCAACTAAAGCATAGGCAGCGGCGTGGGATTTGTTAAAACCATAACCTGCGAACTTTTCCATGTAGTCGAAGATATGGTTGGCCGTGGCTTCATCAATGTCTTTTTGTGCAGCACCTTCAATAAAGATCTGGCGCTGTTTCACCATTTCTTCGGGTTTCTTTTTACCCATGGCTCGACGGAGTAAGTCCGCGCCACCAAGGGTGTAGCCCGCACAGTATTGCGCAGCCTGCATCACCTGTTCTTGATAGACCATAATCCCGTACGTCGGTTCAAGTACACCTTCAAGTAAAGGATGTAAGTATTCGAACTCTCCGCCGTGCATACGATGAATAAAGTCAGGAATCAGATCCATAGGACCCGGACGGTACAAAGATACGAAGGCAATAATTTCCTCAAATTTGCTCGGACGAGCTTCTTTGAGCATTTTTTTCATACCGACGGATTCAAACTGGAATACCGCTGTGGTGTTGGCATCGGCAAAGACCAAGTAAGCATCTTTGTCGTCTAAAGGAATATTGGCAATATCCAGTGGGATGGTCGAAGGATAGTGCTTGTTAATATTTTGCACTGCATCTTCAATAACGGTTAAGTTACGTAGTCCCAAAAAGTCAAACTTGACCAGTCCTGCTGCTTCTACGTCGTCTTTATCGTATTGTGAAACACGACCTGTGCCGTCTGCATCACAGAGTACCGCAGAGAAGTCGGTAATTTTAGTCGGTGCAATGACCACGCCGCCCGCATGTTTACCTGTATTACGAGTAATCCCTTCTAATTTGAGGGCCATTTCCCAGATTTCTGAGGCATCGTCATTGTCTGGATTTGAAGGGTTAGTGACAATATCTTTTAGTTGTGGTTCGGCTTCAATCGATTCTTCTAAAGTCAAACCTAAAGGTTTGGTTGGAATCATTTTAGAAATACGATCTGCTAAACCATAAGATTTACCTAAGACACGCGCAACGTCACGAATGGCACCTTTTGCCGCCATGGTTCCGAAGGTCGCAATCTGAGACACTGCATCACGACCATAGTTGCGTGCCACGTAGTCAATGACTTTATCACGCCCTGCAATACAGAAGTCGACGTCAAAGTCGGGCATGGAAACACGTTCTGGGTTTAAGAAACGTTCAAAGAGCAGGTCATAACGGAGTGGGTCAAGGTCGGTAATTTTTAAACTATACGCGACTAAAGAGCCAGCACCTGAACCACGACCAGGACCTACAGGTACGCCGTTATTTTTTGACCATTGAATGAAGTCCATGACAATCAGGAAGTAGCCAGGGAAACCCATTGAGTTAATAATATTAATTTCGTAAGTAATACGGTCATCATAAGGTTTACGGATTTCAGCCCAATCATCACCGCGTTGTTCTACAGGGTACAAATGATTCAGACGTTCTTCTAAACCTTCTTTGGACAAATGTTCAAAGAAGGTGTCAATGGTATGACCTTCAGGAATTGGATAATCAGGTAGGAAGTACTTGCCCAATTGTAGGGTGACATTACAACGTCGAGCAATGTGGAAGCTATTTTCAATTGCAGTCGGCAAGTCAGAAAACAGCTCGGTCATTTCAGCTGCGGTTTTAAAATATTGCTCAGAGCTATAAGGTTTTGGGCGACGATTGTCGCCTAGAACATAACCATCGGCAATACAGACACGGGCTTCATGTGCATCAAAGTCTTCACGGGTAATAAAGTGCACATCATTATGTGCCACTACGCCAATATTATATTTTTTAGCCAGTTTAACGGCTTCTAAAATGTAATCGTCTTCAAAGGGGCGATCAGTTCGGGTGAGTGCTAAATAAACACGATTGCCAAATTTTTCGATCCATTGTTCGAGTAGGGGTTCAGCTTTTTGTGGGTTTGACGAACACAGCATTTTGCCGACATCACTGTGCATACCCAATAAGGCAATAATGTCTTGATGTTGTTCTAGAACCCAGTCTTTTTGTACGCAGGGAATATCGAGTTGCTGACCTTCAATAAAACCACGGGAAACAATTTCAGTAAGCCCACGCCAACCTTGATTGGTCATGGCCAATAAGGTCACACGATGTTCAGCATCATTCAGGCGAATCACTGAACCTAAAATCGGTTTGATGCCTTTGGATAGGCAAGAGCCATAGAATTTCACAGCAGCGTGCAGGTTAGACAAATCCGTCAATGCCAAAGCGGGCATTTCATCATTTACGGCAGCTTTAATTAGATCAGGTATCCGAACGATAGATTCAGTAATAGAATATTCGGTATGAATACCAAGATGAACAAAGTGCATAAATGAGTTCCTGCAAAAACCACTCAATAGTTTAGCACGCTATGCGCTTAATCTGAGTTTAATTGAAATGAATTGGTTAAGATTTAGTAGCTTGAAAGCCTTTGCAGGCTTGTTTTATTTTGTCGCATTCAAAATTTAGAACCCATTTCATAGGCAGATTTAAGAAATGGGCGGATAGACTTAACAACCAAGCGCTTGCTGAATGGCGAATTGCGCTAGTTTTCCGTTCTTAAACTGAAAGTTGAGATAAGCTGTGTAGGGTGGACTGAACTCTTGAGGATGATTCAAATACGCTTTGACTTGATTGTTTTCTAATATCAGGACTTGTGCTTCTCCTGAAGGATTGATGCTGCGAGCACTGTGTTTAAAATCTTGTTTAAATTGCTGTAATGAATATTGCGGTGAGATATGGATGTTTTGTACAAAAATATTTTCAGACATGTCTTTGGTATTGTTCCAAGTCATCCAGATACGACCTTGGGTTTGCCCTAATTGTTTGAAACTGGATTTGTTTTGATAAAATTGTTCAGCTTTGATTTTGGGATTATCTTCAGTGAAGATTTCAAATTTTAGTGTTTTATTAGGTGAGGGATTTAAACTGTATTCATAGTTCCCAGTGCATTCTAAATAGACTTTATGGATTTCAGTCTTCCCAGTTTTGATCAATTTGTTGACTTGATCTGCTGATACCGCAGCATTCAGTTCAATCTGATTGACTTTGACACTAGTGACATAATTATAAGAAATAGTATTTGCATAGCTGGCTGTCGAAAGCACACAAAGGCTCATTAACATCGTCTTTATTTTCATGATTAGGTTGGGCTTTGTTTGTTGTTATGCTGATTATATAAATTTCGGATTCGAAAAAAAGCTCCCACTTAGGGAGCTTTAAAAGATCTGTTTTATCTTAAACGAGACAACCAGTCACCAAAGCTTTGTACTAACTGTACTAAGATCAGTAGAACAATTACTGTGAGGATGACCACACTGGTGTCAAAACGTTGGTAACCATAAGAAATAGCAAGGTCACCAATACCACCAGCACCTACAGCACCCGCCATCGCAGTCGCACCAATCAGGCTAATGGTGGCAGTCGTTAAGTTCAAAATAAGCGAACTGCGCGCTTCAGGCACAATAAATTTGAAAATGATTTGCCAAGGACTCGCACCCATCGCTTGAGCGGATTCAATAATCCCTTCATTGACTTCTAGAAGTGAAGTTTCAATCAGACGACCAATATAAGGCCCTACATAAATGGTGAGTGGAACAATGGCTGCCCACGTACCAATAGAAGTCCCCACAAGTACTTTAGTCAGTGGAATGACTGCAATGAGTAAAATAATAAATGGTAATGAACGTAAGGCATTCACAATCGGGTTTAATACATGATAAACCACACGATTTGGTAAAATACCGTTTGGACGGGTTACCAATAAGGCAATGGCTTGAATAAAGCCCCAGATAGAACCAAACAGCATGGCAAAAAACACCATGTGAAACGTTTCCTGCATAGCCGTGACAAATTGGTCAATACTGAGTGAACTATGCCAAAATGGTGCCGTAAGGTCTGTCAGCCATTGTACGATTAAATCTCTCATTCGCAGACTCCAGATTGTTCAACTTTCACACCATGTTGCTCAAAGAATGCAATTGTCTCTTGAATGATGTCTGGATCGCCCAATAACTGAATAAACATCTGCCCAATTACCGAACCATTAATTTCGGTCATGTTGGCAAATAAGATATTCAAACTAATATCAAATTGTTTAATTGCAGCTTGAACCACAGTTTCTTGAGCGGAAGTGCCTAAGAATTGCAAGCTATAAATACTGTGCTGATTTTGATTCTCTAAATTATTAAGAATATTGATCGGCAATTGCTGCTGTAACACAGTTTGAATGAAGTTCTTGGTCGTTGGATGTTGCGGCTGACTGAAAATTTCAAGGGTAGGACCTGTTTCAATCACTTTGCCTTGTTCCATCACTGCCACATAGTCACAAACCGATTCAATCACGTCCATTTCATGCGTCACCATCACTATGGTAATGCCTTGTTCCTGATTAATCTTTTTTAACAATGCTAAAACTGATTTTGTGGTTTGAGGATCAAGTGCTGAAGTTGCTTCATCACAAAGTAAGATTTTTGGATGATTCGCCAACGCACGTGCAATACCAACACGTTGCTTTTGACCACCAGAAAGTTCATCGGGATAAGCATCTTTTTTATGCTTTAGATCGATGAATTCGAGTAGTTCATTTAAGCGTTTTTCTCTTTCCGCTTTGGAAAAGCCTAAAAGCTTCAATGGCATTTCAATATTGGCTGCCACCGTTTTGGTTTGCAGTAAATTGAAGTGCTGAAAAATCATACCGATATTTGCACGTTCTTGACGTAATGAACGTGCATCCAAGGCTGTAAAGTCGGTGTCACGAATAATGACCTGACCTTGCGTAGGACGTTCAAGCAAATTAATCAGACGGATTAAGGTACTTTTACCTGCACCACTATAGCCAATAATGCCAAAAATACTGCCATCTGGAATAGTCAGGTTAATGTTATCCAGAGCACGTATGGTTTGACCTTTGAGCTCGTAGTGTTTTGAAATGTCTTTAAATTCAATCATAGCGTCAAAAACTGTACAAAATGAAAAAACAGGCAAAGTCACTTTGCCTGTTTTGTTTGCAGCATTATATTACTATTTGCTTTCGGTAAGATAGCTAACAGGTTTGTTTACATCAATTTTAGTACCGCCAAAGTGTTCTTGAACATATTGTTCTACAGCTTTGGTGTGGTAAAGCTCACCCACTTTTTTCAATACAGGGTCATCTTTACGTGATTCTGCAACCGCTAAAATGTTGACATTCATCTTCGTGGTTTGGTCAACTGGCTCATAGTAAATCGCATCTTTCAATACATTTAAACCACCTTCCATAGCCAAGGTGTTGCCCAATACAATTGCATCTACTTCGTCTTTAACACGAACAGCAGTAGCCATTTGAATTGGTTTGATGACGATTTTCTTGTTGTTTTCAACGATGTCAGCAGGTGTACCTTTTACATCATCAAAACCAGCTTTTAATTTTACTAAGCCGGCAGATTGAAGCAATAACAATGCGCGTGATTCGTTAGCACCATCATTTGGAATGGCAATGGTTGCACCAGTCGTGAATTCATCAAGCTTTTTCACTTTGCTTGAATAAATACCCATAGGCTCAAGGTAAGTCGTAGAAACTGGCGCAATTTTATCTTTATTGTTGGCATTGAAGGCAACAAGGTAAGCGTAAGATTGGAATGCGTTAATGTCGATTTCTTTATTGGCTACAGCCGTGTTCATTGCCACGTAGTCAGTAAAGTTTTTCACTTCAAGCTTAATGCCTGCTTGTTTCGTTTCAGGAAGGGTTGCAATAAAACGCCAAATATCAGCGTCAGAGCCAGTTGAAGCCATGACTACGGTTTGTTCTGTAGTTGTTGCCGCATCAGTTTTGGTTTCAGTAGCAGGAGCTTCCTGTTTGCTGCAGGCACTGAGTGTTAACACAGATGCACTCAATAAAACGCTAAATAGCTTTTTCATGAATATTTCCTAGTACAGACATCATTTCATCGTTTCACATTATAAAGACATGCTAAATAAATATCCGATGCTCACGATGAATGAAGTTGTCTGATAAAAATTCGGTACTTTGCGATTTTCTAGCTCTATACCAAGCTAAAAGTTCGCTTCATCCCAACAAGACCAAAATAATTTCGTATTAAGAAATTCAAAATTTTCACGTTATGATATTGAAATCACATCGTATTACTGTCGAAACAGCTTTTGAAGTCTTAAAAAGTTACGCTATGATAACAATAAAACTATATTCGATATAGTGAATAAGAATGCAATGTTTATCTGTTTAGTCGCAAAAGAAAATGTGGGTTTTAGATAAAATAATAATAAAAACAATATATTGTTTTAAATTAATCTGTTGGATTTATTAATTGTGCTGAAATATTATGCTTTATAAGATTTTATCCAATAGACATACGAAAAATGAATAATTAATGAAAATTGAATGTGTTTAATTGTTTTAATAATATGAAATTATTGAGTTTTTTTATAAATTTAAATGACTGCTTAGAATATTTGTGATGAGTCTGCGTAACTTAGTTTCTTATATGTAAGACTAAAGTTGAAGTCGTAGCGTTCAGCTAAAGTCATGAATTGCTTGATGTAAGAAATCTAAAGTAATATTTAAGTTGCGTTTGTAAAAAATGGTTTGGAATGTCACCACGGGAGCTTGAAATTGAAGTTTCAAGTTCGTAATCATTTCCATGATTCTCTGAGCTAGATATTAAAGAAGAGCTGAACATACTGAATGAAGCATGAAGTTTTTGCTTCAGTTACAGTCTTTCTAGGTAATGATAAAATTAAAAAAACCCGCAAAATTAGCGGGTTTTTCTACTATTGTATAAATGCGAGTTATGCATTTTCACGTGCAATTGCGCGATAACCAATATCTGTACGATATTGCATACCCGTAAATGTCACTTGACCACAAACTTCTAAAGCATTGACTTGCGCTTCAAGTACGGTATCACCAAGCGCTGTGACACATAAAACACGACCACCCGCAGTCAAGATGTGACCGTCAGCGCTCATTGCTGTGCCTGCATGGAAGATTTTAGTGTTTTCTGGCGATTGACCAAGACCAGA
Organism: Acinetobacter sp. AM; assembly: GCF_003105055.1. NCBI lineage: Bacteria > Pseudomonadati > Pseudomonadota > Gammaproteobacteria > Moraxellales > Moraxellaceae > Acinetobacter > Acinetobacter sp. AM. Next base: position 45,830 of record NZ_QETG01000002.1, read on the forward strand.
GATCACGTCACCTTTACGAACGGTTTCTGGGTAACCTTCTGCTGCAAGTACAATACCAATCGATTTGCGTTCATCCCATTCCGCTTCTGCTGGGAGATTGCCTGCAATACCAGCTTCAACCAAATCGACCAGTGAAGATTTTAAACGCATCATAATCGGTTGTGTTTCAGGGTCACCAAAACGGCAGTTAAATTCGATTACACGTGGTTGACCTTGCTCATCAATCATGAGACCAGCATATAAGAAGCCTGTGTAAACATGACCATCTTTTTTCATGCCTTCCACAGTTGGACGCATAATTTCAGCCATGACACGATCAAAGACTTCAGGAGTAACCACTGGGGCAGGAGAGTATGCACCCATACCACCCGTGTTTGGACCTTGGTCACCTTCAAAGATGCGCTTATGATCTTGAGAAGTTGCCATAGGAAGGATGTTGTCACCATCAATCATACAAATGAAAGAGGCTTCTTCACCTGCAAGGAATTGTTCAACAACAACACGAGAACCAGCATCACCAAATTTGTTTCCAGCTAACATGTCATCAATCGCTGCAAAAGCTTCATCGTTGGTCATTGCAACAATTACGCCTTTACCCGCAGCAAGACCATCGGCTTTAATGACGATAGGAGCACCATGTTCTGTTACATAAGCTTTGGCAGCATCGACTTCAGTGAACACATCGTAAAACGCAGTTGGAATATTATGGCGTTTTAAGAAGTGTTTCGCGAAAGCTTTTGAGCCTTCTAGCTGTGCTGCAAATTGAGTTGGTCCCCAAATTTTAAGACCTGCTTCACGACATGCATCAACTACACCATTTACAAGTGGAGCTTCTGGACCGACCACAATTAAATCAACTGCATTATTTTGAGCAAATTCAATAATTGCAGGATTATTTTGAATGTCTAATGCAACGTTTTCACATTTATCTTCAGTTGCAGTTCCTGCATTACCAGGCGCAACAAATACCTTAGCTACTTTTTCATCTTGAGCGATTTTCCATGACAAAGCATGTTCACGACCGCCACTACCCAAAACTAAAATGTTCATCTTACTATCCTTTTTTTAATCCCTCCCAGCCTCCCTTTGAAAAGGGAGGGGCATCACGAATTTAAAGAGCCCTTTAATTCATGACAAGTCCCCCTTTTTAAAGGGGGATTTAGGGGGATTTTTAAATATGAATTATTGTAAATTAATGACGGAAATGACGCATACCTGTGAAGACCATGGCAATACCCGCTTCATCAGCAGCAGCAATCGTTTCTTCATCACGCATAGAACCGCCCGGTTGAATAATACATTTAATGCCTGCTTTCGCTGCATTATCAATACCATCACGGAATGGGAAGAATGCATCAGACGCCATTACAGCACCTTCAACCACTAAACCAGCATGTTCTGCTTTAATTGCTGCAATACGCGCAGAGTTTACGCGGCTCATTTGACCTGCGCCCACACCAATTGTTTGGCGATTTTTCGCATAAACAATCGCATTCGACTTCACATATTTTGCAACTTTCCATGCAAAAATTAGGTCGTCAATTTCTTGTTCAGTAGGGGCACGCTTAGTTACGACTTTAAGGTCATCTTTAGTGATCATGCCTAAGTCTTGCTCTTGAACCAATAAACCACCGTTTACACGTTTATAGTCCAACTGTGGAGCACGTTCGTCAATTGCTGGTAATTCACCGCAAACGAGAACACGAACATTCTTTTTCGCGCCTGTTACTTCAAGTACGCCTTCAGCGATGCTTGGCGCAATGATCACTTCCACGAATTGACGGTCAACAATCGCTTGTGCTGTTGCAACGTCTAATTCACGGTTGAATGCAATGATGCCACCGAACGCTGATTCAGGGTCTGTTGCATAAGCCAAGTCATATGCTGCTTGAATACCATCTAAAGACACAGCAACACCACAAGGGTTGGCGTGTTTAACGATGACGCAAGCTGGTTTTGCAAATGATTTCACACATTCAAGTGCGGCATCTGTATCTGCAATATTGTTGTAAGAAAGCTCTTTACCTTGAAGCTGTTTCGCAGTTGAAACAGAGGCTTCAGTTGCTGTGCTTTCTACATAGAATGCTGCTGACTGGTGTGGGTTTTCACCATAACGCAAGTCTTGAACTTTATTTAATTGTGTATTGAAAGTACGTGCAAACTTGTCTGCTTGACCTTCTTCTTTACCAACGCGAGCGCCTAGATAAGAAGCAATCATGCCGTCATATTGTGCTGTATGTTCAAATGCTTTAACGGCTAAGTCAAAACGAGTTTCATAAGACAAAGCGCCATTTGCTTTAAGCTCAGCAACAACAGTGTCATAGTCTGTAGCATTAACCACAATACCTACAGAGGCATGGTTTTTCGCAGCAGCACGAACCATTGTTGGGCCACCGATGTCGATATTTTCAATCGCATCTGCAAGTGAACAGTTTGGTTTAGCGACTGTTGCAGCGAATGGATAAAGGTTTACAACCACCAAGTCAATTGCATCGATGTTGTGTTCAGCCATTACTGCTTCGTCTAAACCACGACGAGCTAAAATACCGCCATGAATTTTTGGGTGTAAAGTTTTTACACGACCATCCATCATTTCTGGGAAACCTGTGTGCTCTGAAACTTCTACAACTGCGATGTTGTTGTCTTTAAGCAACTTATATGTACCGCCAGTTGATAAAATTTCTACCCCTAGAGCAGAAAGGTTTTGAGCGAACTCAACAATACCAGTTTTATCGGAAACAGAGATTAATGCGCGTTTAATGGTCATGATCTTCGTCACAGTTATCAAGGATTAAAACAAAAAGCTAAAAATAGCAGGTAAAAAAAATGCCCGCGGAAGCCGCAAGCATTTTATCATTTATTCACTCATTAAACCGTGAGCTTTCAACTTTTTACGTAAAGTGCCACGGTTCAGTCCAAGAATCTCGGCAGCACGTGTTTGATTACCACGCGTATACTCAAGAACTACAGATAAAAGAGGTTTCTCCATTTCTGCTAGCACCATGTCATAGACCTGAGAAGGTTGCTCGCCTTGCAATTGAGCAAAGTAATGGCGAACTGCGCGATCTACGTGAATACGTAGAGCAACATCAGATTGTGCAGTAAAAATAGGAGATTTGCTATTCATGCGAATTAATCCGAAAAATCAGATACCACTTGGGTAAAGCGATATATTAATGTTGTCTATAAAAAATAAATGAACTCCGTTTTAGATCCTAAAACGAGGAGTTCTAAAACTCGTACATTTAGCTTGCCACAATCCTGCCACATTGATCAAAAAACATACGTAACAATAATTTAATATTTGTTACTGATCAAATCAAAACAAAAAATAGATACCCTACGCATTATCTGGAATAAAGCGCATTGGCAAAACTAGTAGTTGTTGTGAAAATTAGCGAGGAGTTTGCAGCACAAAGCTTTCGTGGCGCGTATGATACCATTGTCTTAGAAAAAGTGAGCAAGAAAACTGCATTTTTTTTACTTTTTTTTTACTTTTTTTGTAGTTTTTTCATTTTTTAAGGTCCAATGATTTCTAAACTATAGTCATCAAAGCTTTTTCGATCGACTGGAAGCTCAAAATGGATTTTAAATGGTCTTTTTTGAGGGATGCGCTCAATACCAACCAAGTTGTCTGCTAAATATTCTTTGGGGTGCAGTGTGAAGCTACCAGTTTCTACTCCTTGTTCACGTAAAATAACTTTAAGAATAGGTAAAGGAATACTCTTATCGTAATAATTGATTAATTCACCTGTAAATAGTGTTTTGTTTTTTGCAACACGCTTGGCTTTTACTTTGGTGGCACTAATAAGAGTATAGTTCTCTTGTTGTATTTCACATTTGAACAAAGCGCAAACTTGGTTAAAGCTCGCGGCTAATTTAGGGCTACTTCTTAAGTATTGAGGATTAAACCAAAAGAACTGGAACAATAATAATAGAATTAAAGCAATATTAACGATGCCCCACATCATATAATAGATAGGGCTACGTGGTTTGTGCTCTACATCTTTTTCTGCAAGGTTAAGCGCTGGGAAGTTTCCGATTGGATCGGTACTAAAATAATTGAGATTGTTTAAATACGTTTTTAAGTCAATATTGGAGTGTTCAATTTTTCGATCAAAAATTTCAAGTAATTGTTGACGATTCGACAAAGAATGTTCAAAAGCAATATTAGACATTTGATGGCGAAAGTCAGTATCTTGATTAGATGAGTCAAAATGATCATCCGAAGCCGGATAAGTCGCAAGCTGACCAAAGGACTGATTGATTAAATGTGTTAAAGCATTAAACGTAGTTGAACACTTTGGGCAACAAACCATGCCCTGAGCAACAGTCAGTTGAGCCACAGAGACTCGATAAATTGTTAGACACTCAGGACAGCTGGTTTGTTTTTCACTCATAGTTTTTAAATTAGATAGTTAGGCTTTGTGGCGTTTGCCTGAAATACGGCACCAGTTTTCTTCACGCGTTTCAACTTCTAATATATCAAAAAATTCTGAGTAAATGCTAGAAACATCAGCAACTTGCTCTTCAATTACACCCGCAAGTGCGAACTCTGCCTCATATTTTGTTAAAGTTGCAAACTCGGGTGCAAGAGCCATCAATGGGCCAGCTAAAATATTTGCAACCAATACATCAGCTTTTTGACTGCCAAAAGTTTCATTAAACTCATCTGGCAAGCCTACAAACAGTTGGTCAAGAACACCATTTAAATCAGCGTTTTGTTGAGTTGCTAATATCGCTTGTGGGTCAATATCTGTAGCGTAGACTTTTTTCGCACCTAAAAGTAAGGCTGCAACACCAAGAATGCCCGAACCACATCCGTAGTCGATTACGATTTTATCTTTAAGGTCAGTTTTGCCAAGCCATTGTAAGCATAAGAAAGTACTTGCGTGATTGCCTGTACCAAAAGCTAAACCTGGGTCCAGTTTAATGTTGACAGCATCCGCTTCTGGTGGCTCTAACCATTCAGGCACAATCCAGAATTTTTCACTGATTTGAATGGGTTCGTAATAGTCCATCCAAGATCTTTCCCAGACTTGATCTTCTAAGTATTCACTACGCAAAGGTGCGTCTGGCATTTGCGCGCGAATGAAGGTTTCTAATGCAGCAACATCAATTTCTTCATTATCTTCTTGTGCATAAATACCTGTCACAATGACTTTATTCCAAAGTGGTGTTTCACCTGGAAGTGGCTCAAGTAAGTCTTGATTTTCAGCATCGTCCAAAGTCACGCTCACTGCGCCCAAAGAACTTAATAAGGTTTCTGTAAAATCGACTTGTGCTTGATCAACAGTAATATGAATTTGTAACCACTTCACGGAATAACCCAAACTTTGCTTTTCTAAAACACACATTGTAACTGAGAGCAGCACTTACAGCTACACTTTCATATAACTGTAAAAAAGGATGCCGAAGCATCCTTTTTTTATTTTAAGATTTTAGGTTAATTGGGTTGTCATCCTGAACAGATTTTGGCGTTCCTTCTAATTTATTCAACAACATGCCAAAACCAGCAGCGATGAAGTACATAAATAAAGAATAAACTGCAGCAGGCATCGCTACAGTAGTATTTCCAATCACAGTCAAGGCGATTGTGACGGCAAGTGTTCCGTTGTGTATTCCAATTTCGAAAGCACAAGCACGTGCTTGCGCGCTGTTGACCGAAATGAGTCGTGGTAATACATAGCCAAGTGTTAAGCTAATCAGACAGAATAGAATGGTAACGCCACCAACCTGCGTGAAATATTGCGCAATGTTATTTCTTTCTTTAATAAATGCAGCTGCAATAATTAAAATTAAAAATACAACCGAGAAAATGCGAACAGGTCGGTGCATTTTCTGTGTGAAATTTGGTGCAAAGTAACGAATTGTCATACCAATACAAACAGGCACAATAATGATGCTAAAGACCTGAATGATTTTCCCAAGCTGCAAATTAATTTGTTGACCATCATTAACGAAATGATGAATCGAGAAATTGACAATTAAAGGTAGGGTTACTGCTGCAAGCACAGAGTTAATTGCTGTAAGGGTAATATTTAATGCGACATCACCTTTAAAGAGATAACTATATAAATTGGCAGTTGTGCCACCTGGTGAAGCTGCAAGGAGCATGACACCAACAGCCAGAAGTGGTGGAAGTGCAAAAAGTTTACACAGTAAAAATGCAATACCCACCAGAAGGACCAGTTGTGTAAATAAGGCAATCATCACGGCTTGGGGTTGTTTGGTAACGCGTGCGAAATCTTTTGGAGTGAGCTCAAGACCTAAGCCCATCATAATGATTGCTAAAGCGAGAGGTAGAATAACGGTAATCAATCCTGAATCCATTTTTATTCCTATTGTTAAATCAATTTAATTTTAAAATCAGTAAAACTCGATCCTGAGTTTTTGATTGAGATTGTGGTTATTTTTGTGTGGGGTCTTTCGCCGAAGCGATACACAATCATTTTGATCATAATGTATTTATAGAAGTTGCAAATGACATTTATGCACAATGCTGCATGCTTGTGTGGTGAACATTGATTTTTAATGCAGAATGACTAATGTGATGGATGTCTCTTTTTAAGATTTGATTCTATGATCCATATCTTAAAATAACTGTTTGTTTTTTTAATGTTTAAAATTAACTCTTGGCTAGATATCCACTTTGTTTAAAAATTATTTTCAATTGTAGATTCAGTTGGCGGTTTTCAATTCTAAAAATGACAAGTACATTTTATGGTCAAAATGACTGTAAAGCGTGACCAGTCAGTTCTCACCTTATTTATATATATTTTATTGACTGCTAACGCATGATTTGAGTGTTTTATCACTTATGCAACTTGATAGGGAAAGTGGTTAAAGATGAAGTACTTTAACCACTTTGTGGAGGATAACTGTTTGTAAATTACTTACTATTTATTTAGGGTAAGGGGCGGTGAAACCTAATGCACATTTCCCTTTTACTTCTTGACCAGCAATCATGACAGATTTAGCAGCCATATCTGTTTGGCATGCAGTCATTAATTCGGATTCATTCCCTGTCACTGCTTTATTGGTACTAAAGAATTGTGGTTCGCAGGTTCCATTCCAAATAATGCCACGGTAAGCAAAACTGACAGGAGCACCTTGAGTTTTTCCTTTACAGACCTGCATATATTTTTGCGCGTTGTAGGTGGTTTCAACTTTATCATTTGCCTGAGTAGCAAATGGAGTAAGACATAAACCGCAGAGCAGAGTAGAGAGTAGAATATTTTTATTCATGATGCGTACCTTGTTCCTATATTTTTTAGGTTACTCCTTAATAGAATAAAAAATAGACAAAATAAAACAGTGTAGATCAGGTAAATAGTGCTGAAAAATTGTGGTAAATTGCTTAGTTATTAGGCAATTCAATGGTGTTTATGTAGCGATATGCAACATTCAATAGGAAATGTTTTAAAAATAAAATTGAGTTGTTTGGTCAACTTATTCAGCAAAATTTGATATAATACTCTGTCATTCTTTTTATTTCTCTCTATACCACTATGCATTATCCTAAAGTTTACGATGTCATTGTTATCGGTGGCGGTCACGCAGGTACGGAAGCAGCACTTGCTGCGGCGCGTATGGGTCGACAGACTTTACTCCTGACTCATAACATTGAGACTTTAGGGCAGATGAGCTGTAACCCAGCCATTGGCGGCATTGGTAAATCGCACTTAGTCCGTGAGATTGATGCTTTGGGCGGTGCAATGGCACTGGCTGCCGACAAAGGTGGTATTCAGTTCCGTATTCTGAATTCACGTAAAGGTGCAGCGGTACGCGCAACACGTGCACAGGCTGACCGTGTACGTTATAAAGCTGCGATTCGTAACACTTTAGAAAACCAAGCCAATTTGGATATTTTTCAACAAGCAGCAGATGATCTGATTGTTGAAGGCGATACTGTAAAAGGCGTTGTAACCCAAATGGGTATTCGCTTTGATGCGAAAACTGTTGTACTGACTGCAGGGACTTTCTTGGGTGGTGTAATCCACGTTGGTCTTGAAAAATCGAGTGGCGGTCGTGCAGGCGATCCACCATCAATTTCGCTCGCACACCGTTTACGTGAGTTAAATCTGCCTGTAGGTCGTTTAAAAACAGGTACACCGCCACGTATTGATGCGCGTTCAGTGGATTTTTCTGTAATGACACCTCAACCAGGTGATTTCCCGTCTCCAGTGATGTCATTTATGGGTGATGCATCTATGCACCCAGAACAAGTTAACTGCTACATTACCCATACCAATGAAAAAACCCACGACATTATCCGTGGTGGTTTAGACCGTTCACCAATGTACACAGGTGTCATTGAAGGTGTAGGCCCACGTTACTGCCCATCAATTGAAGACAAAATTCACCGTTTTGCGGATAAAGACTCACATCAAGTGTTCTTAGAGCCTGAAGGCTTAGATACACATGAGCTTTATCCAAATGGTATTTCAACGTCACTTCCGTTTGATGTGCAGTTTGAATTGGTTCGTTCGATTCGCGGCATGGAAAATGCACATATTTTGCGTCCAGGCTATGCCATTGAGTACGATTACTTCAACCCACAAGCGCTTAAATTTACTTTAGAAACCAAGGCGATTAACAACCTGTATTTTGCGGGTCAGATTAATGGTACGACAGGTTATGAAGAAGCCGGTGCACAAGGTTTACTTGCAGGTCTGAACGCTGCGCGTCGAGCTTGGGATCAAGAGCAATGGACACCAAAACGTGATGAAGCGTATATGGGCGTGTTGGTAGATGACTTGATTACGCTAGGCACGAAAGAACCGTACCGTATGTTTACCTCACGTGCGGAATATCGTTTGATGTTGCGTGAAGACAATGCGGATCAGCGCTTAACCCCAGTGGGTCGTGAAATGGGCTTGGTGGATGACGTTCGTTGGGCCGCTTACTGTGAAAAAATGGAAGCCGTTGAACAAGAAACAGGTCGTTTACAACACCTTTGGGCAGCACCAAATAACCCGATGGGTAAACAGTTTGTCGAAATGACAGGTGCGGATTTATCGAAAGAGTGTTCTGCGATTGATTTGTTAAAACGTCCGAATATTTCATTTGCTCAAATTGCAGAACTCACTGGCTCTGAAGTGTCTGCTCAAGTAGGCGATCAAATTGAAATCGCGGTGAAATATGCAGGTTATATTAACCGTCAGCATGAAGATGTCGCGCAAATGAAGCGTTTGGAAGAAACAAAAATTCCAGCCGACTTTGATTATGATGTGGTTTCAGGTTTGTCTCGTGAAATTACTTTAAAATTGAAGGATGTGCGTCCAGATACTTTGGCACAAGCAGGTCGTATTCCGGGTGTAACGCCAGCAGCAATACAGTTGGTGATGATTACGATTCGTAAAAATGCACAAACCAAGAAATCGGCTTAATCTTTGAAAGTTATTAAAAAAGCCCGCTTTATGCGGGCTTTTTTTTAGGTAAAATCAGCGCGGTATAAAACACAATAAAAAATAAGGTAGAGAGATGTCATTACAATATACAAGCGGAGAAGAGATTCGCGAGGGTGATGTGGTTATCTGGCTCAATCAAAGTGGTGAGTTTTATCAATTTGATCAAGCCATTATGAAAGTATGGAATGTTGCTAAAACCAATGATGGAGAGCTGGTTGGAGTGAACTTAATGCCACCAGAAGCTGAATCTCCTATGCAGATGCTGAGGGCTTTGGTTCGACCAGATGAACCTGAGTCATCTGGTGAAATTATGAAAATGGGAGACGTTCCGGGGCTCTATACCATTACACGATGGTTTTTACCTTTGCAGCAAGTATCTAAAAGTTTGGGCTTGGTTGCACGTATTGATTATTTTGCTGAATATGAAACAGGGCATGGAGCGTTAATTCTTCAATTAATTAGAGATAAAGCCGAGCAATATCGGGGTATTTATCAATATTATTTGGCAGATCAAGCTTATCAACAACGTGACTTTCAACACTATATTGATTTACTACGTCATTCTGCGCAGTCGGGATATAGTTCTGCGATGTGTCAGTTAGCGCAGCAATTGTTTATTGGTGGAATTTTACAAAAAAGTTTGGAAGGAAGCTTTAACTGGTATCGAGAAGCCGCGTCCAAAATGGATAGTATTGCGCTATATCAGTTGGCAGGATGTTATGCGCGAGCACAGGGTACCGAACAGGATTTACAAAAAAGTTTGCAGCTCTTGCAACAATCATCTGAACAGGGTTGTTGGGCAGCGACATTGGGACTGGCAGCCTATTATCGTTTTGGTTGGTTAACCTGTTTCTTGGTCAATCCAGTTTATCCGAATTACGGTGTGGTAAGCGACCATGTGATTCATCCGGGGCAGGCATTATATCTGTATCACCGAATTGCATCTCAGGCTCCTGAAACTGAAAAAGTTGTTTTGGCTAATGCTTATTATCATTTAGCTTGGATGTATCAAGATGGTATTGGGGCAAAACGTGATTATGAGCAATGTGTCTATTGGTATCAAAAATCCGCTGATTTAGGTAATTCAGTTGCAATCAATAATTTGGCAGATAAATATGAGCATGGTTTAGGTGTACCGCTTGATTTAGATATGGCTATTGGGCTGTATCAACAAGTCGCTGGGCGAGTGATAGCGGCAGATTTAAGTTTGGGGCGTATGTATTTAGAAGGGCGAGGTGTTGAGCAAGACTTCGAATTGGCTCGAAAACATTTAAATGTCGTACTAGATGCACGCATTGACGGTATAGATGCAATGCAGGCGGAAGCAATGCAACTGCTTGCATCCTTTACCGAAGATAGTCCACTGCAACAGGCTCAACACGTTCTCAAAAATGCGCGTGATTATTCGATTGAGCAAATTTCTGAACAAATTAGAAAGATTGATTCATTTCTGCATATGGATGAAGCCAAGCAATTATTCTTCAAGTTGTTTCTACTGAATGCTCAAAAAGGTGAAGCTTCCTCACAGTATCAAGTGGGTTATTGGTATTTAAATGGTTTCTATACCGAAAAAGATGTAGAAGAAGCGGCATATTGGATTCAGAAAGCGGCTGATCAGAAAGACCAATATGCTGAATGCAAAATTGGATATATGTATGAAAATGGACTTTATTTTAACTCAGATTTAGATCTTGCAGAAAAATGGTATGAGCGGTCATTAAGGACACCATCAACAGCATATTATCCAGAATACATCGCAGGGCAATTAAATCCTGAGTATTTAAAAATGTATGAGCAAATGAATAGTGAAGCGTTGAGTGGACTTGTTCGTGTTGAGCAAAAGCGTCCGAAACGTAACAAATGGTTTTTTTGGAAAAAATAACAGTAAATTTTCACCACGATTGCTATTAACTATAACTGTATAGTTAATAGCTTTCATTTTTATAAGATATTGTATTTTATAGTTTATATAATTTGATAAGAGCTTTTAGCTATCGTTTTATAAGGGTTTAGCTCTAAATAGACGAATCATTTAAAAATTAGAGGGAATGAATCCCGACCATTGTCGTGCTATTTCTAGCCAGTGATACCTTTCAAAATAGCCCTACAAGTTTTAGCCAACTTGCAAACTATTGATGGAGATCAATTATGGCTCAAACAAACACGGGAAAAATGCAGAAATTCCTCATCGTATTTTTGTGTTTTTGGGTGGCTTTTTTTGAAGGTTTTGACCTACAAGCCCCTGGTATTGCAGCAAAAGGAATCGCAGCAACCTTTGGTTTAGATCAAGTACAAATGGGCTATGTGTTTAGCCTTGGTGTATTTGGCATGCTGTTTGGCGCATTCTTTGGCGGACGCTTTGCTGATTATTTAGGGCAAAAGAAAGTCCTGATGTTGTCTATTGCGATCTTTGGGGTATTTTTTAGTATTACAGCAATCGCACCGAATATAGAAGTTTTATATCTTGCTCGCTTTTTCACGGGGCTTGGTTTAGGTGCTGCCATGCCGACCATGATTTCAGTGGTGGGTGATGAAGCAACGGAAGCCAATCGCGGTAAATTAAACAGTTTAATGTATTGTGGCTTACCTGTTGGCGCAATTTTTGTTGCAGGGCTGGCGATTTATTTTAAAGATATTCCATGGCAGACATTGTTCTTGATTGGTGGGATTACCCCATTAGTCCTTATTCCATTCATGGCATTTATTTTAAAAGATAAACCGAAGCAAACGGCGCTTGTCGAAAATGCTGACCTAGCACCTGTCCCTGCAATGACTGAAGTATTATTTCAGCAGCAAAAATTTAAACAGACTTTACCACTCTGGGTAAGTTTCTTTTTTACCTTGATGGTGAACTATATTTTAATTAGTTGGCTACCCAATTTATTGATGGAACAAGGTTTAGAAAAGCAGCAAGCCTTTTTAGTGATGTTGGTGTTTCAGGTAGGTGCTGTGATTGGTACGCTTTGCTTTGGTTATTTGTTGGATCGACTAAAATTATGGCAGATGGCGGCGATTATCTATTCAGGTTTATTTATCGCTATATTTTTACTGTTCACCAGTAAAGTCATTACGGTATTAATTATTGCCGGTGTGCTTGGAGGGATTTTCTCTACAGGCGGTCAATCTATCCTCTATGGTATTTCCCCAATTTTTTACTCAGGAGCGGGTAAGGTCACAGGTGTAGGCAGCGCAATCTCTTTAGGACGCCTAGGTGCAATGACAGGCCCATTACTAACGGGTAAAATTTTAGCCTTAGGTTTAGGCACAACGGGTATTTTGGTGGCAAGTGCTCCAGGAATTGTTCTTTCTGCAATTGCAGTCGCTGCATTATCACGTTTTAAAGCTCAACAAGCGCAAAAATAAAATAATATTTTATGCTCCGATCATAAGGAGCTACGCACAAGTGTGATGATTTACATTTGTGCGTTTAGCATTTTATGCCAAACGTTAAATATCAATCGTCGGCTTTAAAAATTAAGAACACTAATTTGTTGTCTCAAAAAGTGATAAATATCAACTTTTTTAAAATTATATGCATAATATCAACATGAGTTATTAGAAAAATGAATTTTGATTAGCTGAAATAAAGATATTGTTTGGAGGATTCAAGCATTAAATCTTTTAAGAGTTTCTCTATAATCAGCTTTTTTATTTAATATAACTTAACTTTATGAAAATCTTAGATGGTGGTTTTGGTCGTGAACTTGCGCGTAGAGGCGCACCTTTTAGACAACCTGAATGGTCTGCGCTGGCTTTAACAGAAGCACCAGACATTGTGAAACAGGTACATTTAGACTTTATTCAGGCCGGTGCAGAAGTCATTACCACCAATAATTATGCAGTGGTTCCATTTCATATTGGCGAACAACGCTTTGAAAATGAAGTAACGAGCTTGGTGAATGTCGCTGTAACTCAAGCGAAAAAAGCAGTGGAGGAGAGTGGAAAAGAGGTTCGCATTGCAGGTTGTTTACCTCCGTTATTTGGTTCTTACCGTGCAGATTTATTTAAAGAAGCAGAAGCGAAAACCCTTGCAACGCCAATTATTGAAACTTTGTCACCGCATGTTGATTTTTGGTTGGCAGAGACACAATCTTGCCTCAAAGAAGTCGAAACCGTACATGGATTATTGCCTAAAGATGGTCGGGATTTTTGGGTGTCATTTACCTTACAAGATGAAATTCAGTTAGAACAACCCTTATTGCGTTCTGGCGAAAGCCTTGAACAAGTGGCTGAGTTGATACAACGCCTTGGTGCCAACGCAATATTGTTTAACTGTTGTCAACCAGAAGTGGTATTGCAAGCCATTATCCAGATTAAAAAATTATTACCCGAAACAGTACAAATTGGGGCTTATGCCAACGCATTTCCACCACAGAAAAGTGAAGCTACCGCTAACGATGGTTTAGATGAAATCCGTGCTGATTTAAATCCTGAATTATATTTAAGTTTTGCACAGCAGTGGCAAGCTGCGGGAGCAACCTTAATTGGGGGCTGTTGTGGTATTGGTCCTGAACATATTGCAGAACTTTCTCAATTTTTTAAACAGTAAGATTTTCTTATGTCTACAGCTAAAATTGGCTTACTTTCCTTAACCGCCTTAGTGTTTAGTTCTATGGTGGGTTCAGGGGTATTTAGTTTGCCACAAAACATGGCTGCAGTCGCAAATGGCCAAGCCTTGCTAATGGCTTGGCTTATAACAGGCGTAGGAATTCTATTTCTTGCCTTTGCACTGCTTTTTTTAACACGGCAAAGACCTGATTTGGATGGTGGTATTTATAATTATGCCCGTGAAGGTTTTGGTGAATTAATTGGCTTTTGTTCTGCATGGGGCTATTGGCTATGTACCACCATAGGCATTGTTGGATATGTGGTAATTGCCTTTTCTGGTGTGGGTTTATTTACTGATAGCCCAGAGCATGTGTATTTTGGTGAAGGCAATACCCTGTATGCATTGATTGGTTCATCAATCTTTGTCTGGATCGTACATTGGCTGGTGAGTCAGGGGATTAAAGAAGCAGCATTGGTGAATCTTATTGCGACCATTGCCAAGATTGTCCCTTTGGTGATTTTTATTGCCTGCGGCTTTGTTGCCTTCCAGCTTGATTTATTCAAACTCAACTTTATCGACTTTTCTTTACAGTTGCCTGTTTGGGAACAGGTGCGTAATTTGATGCTCATTACCTTATGGGTATTTACGGGTATTGAGGGCGCTGTAGTTTTATCGTCCCGCGCCAAGAACAGACAAGATATTGGTCGTGCAACCGTTTTGGGTGTGCTGCTGGCATTGAGTTTCTATGTCATGGTGACTGTACTGGCTTATGGTGTAACAGGGCGAGCTGAAATTGCCAATATGCATAACCCTTCTATGGCAACCATATTGGAGCAACTGATTGGGCTGCCTGGTACCATTATTATTACGCTAGGTTTGATTATTTCGGTTAGTTCTTCTTATTTAAGTTGGACTTTATTTGCAACGGAAATTCCATTTTTAGCTGCAAAAAATAAAGCTTTTCCTTCTCTGTTTTTAAAAATCAATCAGAATGGTGTGCCGATTGCTTCACTTTGGTTGACGTCTATTGTAGTGCAAATTTCTTTGATTGCAGTCTGCTTCTTTGATAAAAACTATACGCAGTTATTGCTGATTTCATCAGTAATGATTTTACTGCCATACTTTTTGGTTTCTGCATTCTATTTAAAAGAATCTGTAAAACATAAACGTAGTAAGCATATTTGGATTGCCGCAGTCGCAGTCATCTATGCAGCATGGTTGCTTTATGCGGCAGGTGTATCATTATTATTGCTGTCGGGTTGCCTATATTTATTGGGGTTGCTTGTATTTTTCTATAGTCGATTCACGCATAAAAAAGTGGCATTTGAGTAAAGTGAATAAAAAGAAAAACCGCGATAACTGAGCGGTTTTTCTTTTTGGCAGGTCATAAAATAACTCAACAAATTTTCTACGATTAAAGCGTCACAATAAGCCTATAGACTTGGATTATTTATCTAGGTGTTTTATAAAATATTGCGCAACTCACGCGCCGTTTCTTGTAACAAAGGTAGAATATGCTGAATCAGGTATTCCTTAGTGGTACGGGTAGTCGGGGACACAATATTCAATGCTGCAATCACTTTAGATCTTTGTTGATAAATTGGTACGGCGAGTGCATGGACACCTAACTCATGTTCTTCACAAGAATAGCACCAGTCTTGTTCTTTGATTTCATGCAGCAAGTTTAAAAATGTTGCATTGTCAGTATGGGTGTATTTGGTTAAACGTTGTAGTGGATATTTTTCCAGCCATTCACGTTGCTCATTCGGTTCCAGATGAGCCAATAAAATTTTCCCTGCGGATGTTGCATGTGCAGGTAAACGATTTCCTAAGTGTAAACCATAGGGGTTAACACGATCTGTTTGCTGATGCGCAGCGCTACGTGCAATGGTAATGGCTTCATATCCATCCAGTACCATCACAGAAAAGATTAAAGACGTTTGGTTAGTGAGTAGATTCAATAGCGGTTGAGATATTTTAGGAAGTTGTGCACCACCGAGATAAGCACCTGAGAATTTTAAAATTTTAGGGGTTAAATAAAAATAATGACCATCCGACTCTAAATAGCCCAAATACTCAAGGGTGAGTAAGTGGCGCCGTGCTGCCGCGCGGGTCATCCCAGTCCGTTCAGCAGCCATTGAAATATTTAAACGATGACGGTCAGCGCCAAAACAATCCAGAATTGCCATACCTTTACTGATGCCAGCCACAAAATCTTCATGTCGAATGATTTTTTTATTGTCTTTATTTTCAAGCCATCTTTCAGTTTTGTGCAATTCCTCATTCATTTAGATACTTTCCTGATATGTATTGTGTTTATATTTTTACTATAGCGTGAAATCTGACTGAAAAAATCAGGTTTTGTTCGATAATAAGTAAAAATGTTCGATCATCGAACAAAAGCACCTGTAGCTATCTAGTCCAGCGCTAAAAAATGATAAAAAATGAACGGATAAGGAAATCGAACTAAAAGACTAGGGAATGTTGTTTTAGCTGAATTGCTCTCCAGTATAAGTTGGGTTTCCGTGCCTTTTTAAATTTTGCATGATGCACAATGGAGTTATCTAATGATAGATAAAAGTGCAGCGACCTTAACGGAAGCGCTCTCCCAGATACAAGACGGCTCAACCATCATGATCGGTGGTTTTGGTACCGCAGGACAGCCTGCTGAACTGATCGATGGCTTAATTCAACTCGGCATTAAAGACCTCACCATCGTCAGCAACAATGCTGGTAATGGCGACTATGGTTTAGCGAAACTGTTGACAGCGGGTGCCGTGAAAAAAGTCATTTGTTCGTTCCCGCGTCAGTCCGACTCTTGGGTCTTCGATGAACTCTATCGTGCAGGCAAAATCGAATTGGAACTGGTCCCTCAAGGCAATTTGGCCTGTCGTATTCAAGCCGCAGGCATGGGGCTCGGCGCCGTGTTTACCCCTACTGGCTACGGCACTTTATTGGCCGAAGGCAAAGAAACCCGTCACATCGACGGTAAAGATTATGTACTGGAATATCCAATCAAAGCCGACTTCGCTTTGATTAAAGCCCAGCAAGGCGATCGTTGGGGTAACTTGGTCTACCGTAAATCGGCACGTAACTTCGGCCCGATTATGGCCATGGCAGCCAATGTGACCATTGCTCAAGTTTCTGAAGTGGTGGAACTCGGTGCACTTGACCCTGAACACATCATCACCCCAGGTATTTTTGTTCAACATGTGGTACAGGTTCAACCTGAACCTGTGGCTGTGTAATCAGGAGAACATCATGAGCTATCAAAAACTCAGCCGTAACCAAATTGCAGAACGTGTGGCACAAGATATTCCAGATGGCGCTTATGTCAATCTCGGTATTGGCTTACCGACCAAGATTGCCAGCTACCTGCCTTCAGACAAAGACGTGTTCTTACATTCTGAAAATGGTTTATTGGCTTTTGGTCCACCGCCAGCCGCAGGTGAAGAAGATCCTGAGCTGATCAACGCAGGGAAAGAATACGTGACCATGCTGCAAGGTGGTAGCTTTTTCCATCATGGGGATTCTTTTGCCATGATGCGTGGTGGGCATTTGGATATTGCGGTTCTCGGTGCCTTCCAAGTCGCGGCCAATGGTGATTTAGCCAACTGGCATACCGGCGCACCTGATGCAATTCCTGCGGTCGGTGGTGCAATGGATTTAGCCGTTGGTGCCAAGAAAGTCTTTATCACCACCGACCATGTGACCAAACAAGGTGAACCGAAGATTGTGGCTGAACTGAGCTACCCCGCGACAGGTTTGAAATGTGTCGATCGTATTTACACCGACCTGTGTGTGATTGATGTCACTGCAGAGGGTTTAAAAGTGATTGAGAAAGTCGATGGTCTAAGCTTTGCAGAATTGCAAGCCATGACAGGTGCTCCGTTGGTGGATGCGACACATTAACTGATTAGTTTGAAAATTTAATTGTTTGAATAAGGTCATTGCCTCAAATACTAGTTCAAGCAAAAACATTTCGTGTAGGCCATACCCTTACTTTTCAGAGATGAAAAGTAACAAAAATCTTTGTTGGGCTGATGGTATATCCATATACCACAGTCCAACGGGCGGCATCCATGCCGCCATCGAGAAATACTGAATGGAACGCTTTGAATACGGTTCTTGCTTATTAAGATTTGGATTTTCACCGTAATTCACTATCGTGACAGGCGACAAGGATGTCGCTAAGTTGAACAGGGAGGCAAGGAAGCCTCCTCTGTTCAACAAAGGTTTTTGGTCACTTTTTTAAAAAAGTGACAAGAATGAGCTACTGGCATTTAACTGAACACGGTAAGACTCCGTCGTGACTAGATACAGTTTATCTATCAGCAGAGCCCCGTTTCAAAGGACAAGATTAAACATGAAAGACGCTTATATCATCGATGCCATCCGCACCCCATTTGGTCGTTATGCCGGTGGACTCGCTCCAGTCCGTGCCGATGACTTGGGTGCAGTGCCGATTCAAGCCTTGATGCAACGCAATCCCAGCGTGGATTGGACTCAAGTCGATGACGTGATCTACGGCTGCGCCAACCAAGCAGGTGAAGACAACCGTAATGTCGGTCGTATGTCTGCACTGCTTGCAGGTTTACCCGTTGAAGTTCCTGCCACGACAGTGAATCGCTTATGTGGTTCATCCCTAGATGCCATTGCGATAGCAGCCCGTGCAATTAAAGCCGGTGAAGCGGATTTAATCATCGCAGGTGGCGTCGAAAGTATGTCTCGTGCACCTTTTGTGATGGGTAAATCAGAAACAGCTTATGGCCGTAGCCAGAAGATTGAAGACACCACCATGGGCTGGCGTTTTATCAATCCTAAGCTCAAAGCGATGTATGGTGTAGACACCATGCCGCAGACCGCTGAGAACGTGGCACAACAATTTAATATTGATCGCGCAGATCAAGACCAGTTTGCCTTGGCGAGTCAACAGCGCACCGCAACCGCGCAAGCTCAAGGCTTTTTTACACATGAAATCATCCCTGTGAATATTCCACAGCGTAAGGGTGATCCGATGGTGATCGACACGGATGAACATCCACGTGCATCGACCACCTTGGAAGCTTTGGCAAAACTCAAGCCAGTCGTCACAGCTGAAGGCACCGTCACTGCGGGGAATGCATCAGGCATCAATGACGGTGCGGCTGCTGTACTGATTGCTTCAGAACAAGCGATTCAAGAGTACCAGCTTAAACCGCGTGCCAAAATCATTGCTTCAACAGCTGTGGGTGTAGAACCTCGCATCATGGGCTTTGCCCCAGCCCCTGCGATTAAAAAGTTACTGAAACAAGCCAATCTGACATTAGAGCAGATGGATGTGATTGAACTGAATGAAGCCTTTGCTGCACAAGCACTCGCGGTCACGCGTGACCTTGGTCTAGCGGATGATACGACACAGGTGAATCCAAATGGTGGTGCAATTGCGATTGGTCATCCACTCGGTGCATCGGGCGCACGTTTAGTCACCACGGCATTAAACCAGTTAGAACAAACCGGTGGGACATATGCCTTGTGTTCGATGTGTATTGGTGTCGGCCAAGGCATTGCAATGATTATTCAGCGCGTTTAAAGCAGAGTTAAGGATAGCGATCATGAGCCAGTTATATGCCAGCTTATTTTACCAAAACGAGGTGACTGAAATTTTCAGTGATCGCGCGTTGGTGTCTTACATGGTTGAGGCGGAAGTTGCCTTGGCACAAGCGCAGGCTCAGGTCGGTGTTATCCCAAAATCTGCGGCAATCGCAATTTCCCAAGTTGCACAGACTGCGCTTGATCGGATTGATTTTGATGCTTTGGCTGTTGCAACAGGCTTGGCCGGCAATATTGCGATTCCTTTTGTGAAGCAATTAACTGCGATTGTGAAACAAAATGATGAAGATGCAGCGCGTTATGTGCATTGGGGCGCAACCAGTCAAGACATTTTAGACACTGCCTGTATTTTACAATGTCGTGCTGCAATGACGCATGTTGAAGCTTTAATTCACCAATGTTACCGCACTGCATTGACCCAAGCTGAACAGTATCGCTCACAAGTGATGATTGGACGCACATGGTTGCAGCAAGGGTTGCCGATTACTTTGGGGCATAAATTCGCGCGTTGGGCCTCGGCATTTCATCGTGATTTAGCCCGTATTGAAGCCATGAAAGCACGTGTTTTTACTGCTCAATTAGGCGGTGCCGTTGGTTCATTGGCTTCATTGCAAGCACAAGGTACTGCTGTGGTTCATGCTTATTCCGTTCAGCTACAGCTTTCAGTCCCAAATTGTACTTGGCATGGTGAACGAGACCGTATTGTCGAAGTGGCGAGTGTTCTAGCGATAGTGACAGGTAGCTTGGGAAAAATGGCGCGTGACTGGTCATTGATGATGCAAACTGAAATTGCAGAAGTGTTTGAGCCGGCAGCGAAAGGGCGTGGGGGATCATCGACGATGCCACACAAGCGTAATCCTGTTGCTGCGGCATCCGTTTTGGCAGCAGCCAATCGTGTACCTGTGTTGATGTCGAGTTTGTATCAAAGCATGGTGCAGGAACATGAGCGTAGTCTAGGTGGATGGCATGCAGAATGGTTGGCATTGCCTGAAATTTTCCAACTCTGTGCAGGCGCTTTAGAGCGGACTTTAGACGTGTTACAAGGCATACAAGTCAATGCTGAAAATATGCAACGCAATTTAGATTGTACCCAAGGCTTGATCATGGCGGAAGCAGTCATGATGGCTTTGGCACCGCATATGGGACGCTTACAGGCTCATCATTTGGTGGAAGCAGCATGCAAAACAGCGGTTGAAAAAGGTGTTCACTTAAAAGAGGTCATTACTGAACTCGATCCAGTCAAAACCTATTTTAGTGCAGCTCAGATTTCAGAAATTTTTAAACCCGCGTCATATCTCGGCAATATTCAAGACCAGATTGATGCGGTGTTGCAAAAAGTAAAAGGAGAGGCAAAGTGAATATCACGATGACCAATCGTCAAGGCAAGACTTTATCTGTTGCAATCAGTGGGCAAGACCATGCACCTGTGATTGTATTTTCAAACTCATTGGGTACAGATAAAGGCATGTGGCAGCCGCAAGTTGCTGCCTTCGAACAGCAGTTCAAAGTGGTGACTTATGACACGCGTGGTCATGGGCAAAGTGATGTGATTGAGCAGACCACTGTACAAAATCTTGCAGAAGATGTGATTGATATTCTGAACGGTTTAAACATTGAAAAAGCGCATTTTTGCGGGATTTCAATGGGCGGCATGACGGCTTTGTGGCTCGGTATTCACCATGCAGATCGTTTTCATAGCATCACTGTGGCGAATTCAGCAGCCAAAATTTGGACTGAAGAGGGTTGGAATGCGCGTGCAGATGCTGTGACAGCCAATGGCTTAGCTGATTTGGTCAAAACTACGCATACTCGTTGGTTTAGTGAGCAGTTTGATTATCAACACGATACTTTGGCGCAGCGCACTATTCAATCTTTAGCCACTACGCCAGCACTGGGCTATGCAGAATCTTGCCGAGCGCTCGCGCAAACAGATCTATCTACTCAAATTCAACAGATTCAGATTCCAACTTTAGTGATTGCAGGCGCATTTGACCCAGTTACGACAGTGGCAGATGGCATCTTTATGCAACAACAGATTCAAAATAGTGAATTAGCGGTGATTGATGCATCGCATCTTTCCAATATCGAACAGCCTGAGTTGTTTAATCAAACCCTCAGTCAGTTTATTGGATCGATTCAATAGTTTAAGGATTTTAAAAGGACTTTCAGCCCAAGGAGGCAGGTATGGCGTCTCAGGAATACGCTACTCAAAAAACGAGTATAGACGCACAAGCACTGATTAATGATGCACCGATTAGCAAATATCAGTGGCTTATCGCAATTGTATGTTTTCTCATTGTTTTTGTTGACGGTATTGATACTGCGGCAATGGGTTTTATTGCTCCCGCTTTGGCACAAGACTGGGGGATAGACCGCTCGCAACTGGGTCCAGTCATGAGTGCGGCTTTAGGCGGCATGATTATTGGCGCTTTGGTGTCTGGTCCAACCGCTGACCGCTTTGGGCGCAAGATTGTTTTAAGTGTTTCGATGCTGATTTTTGGTGGTTTTACTCTGGCATCGGCATATGCAACTGACTTAAACACTTTAGTGATACTGCGCTTTTTAACGGGTATTGGTTTGGGTGCGGCGATGCCGAATGCAACCACGCTATTTTCTGAATATTGCCCGCAGCGCTCCCGCTCGTTACTCGTGACCTGTATGTTCTGTGGTTACAACTTGGGTATGGCGACAGGTGGTTTTATCAGCAGTTGGTTGATCCCAACTTTTGGTTGGCACAGCTTGTTTTTACTGGGCGGTTGGTCGCCACTAATTTTGATGATCTTGGTGATTTTCTTCCTGCCAGAATCCTATCGTTTCTTGATTGTGAAAGGTCGTGACAGCGAAAAAGTTCGCAACATTCTAACGCGTATTGCACCTGAAAAAGTACAGGGTGTCACTGAGTTTCATGTACCTGAAGAAAAAAACGAAGGTGCAGAGAAGAAAGGTGTGTTTGGCATGCTGTTCTCTCAGAAATATGTCAAAGGCACGGTTTTATTGTGGCTGACCTATTTCATGGGTTTGGTGATGATTTATCTGCTCACCAGTTGGTTACCAACCTTAATGCGTGAAACTGGCGCAACGATGGAGCGTGCTGCATTTATCGGTGGTTTATTCCAGTTTGGCGGTGTCCTCAGTGCTTTATTTATTGGCTGGGCAATGGACCGTTTCAATCCGAACCGCATTATTGCAGGCTTCTATTTTGTCGCTGGAATCTTTGCTTTTGCCGTAGGGCAGAGCTTAGCAAATCCAACCTTACTTGCCATTTTAGTGCTTTGCGCAGGTGTTGCAATTAATGGTGCGCAGTCGGCAATGCCAGCACTGAGTGCTCGTTTTTACCCGACGCAATGCCGTGCAACAGGTGTGGCGTGGATGTCTGGGATTGGACGTTTCGGTGCGGTATTTGGTGCATGGATCGGCGCAGTTTTACTGGGCAATGACTGGTCGTTTACTGCAATTTTGAGCTTGCTCATGATTCCTGCAACGGCAGCGGCTGTCGCAATTTTTGTTAAATCACTTGTTGCACATACTGACGCAACTTAATTGAGGATTCTCCCATGAATGATGAACAACGCTATGAACAAGGGATCAAAGTCCGAACTGAAGTGCTAGGTGAAAAGCATGTGAATCGTTCGATTGAGAACTTAAATGATTTCAATGCAGATTTTCAAAATTTTATTAGCCGTTTTGCATGGGGCGAAGTCTGGTCTAGACCGGGCATGCCACGCCATACCCGCAGTTTAGTGACGATTGCAATTTTATTGTCTCTAGGTCGTGAAGACGAATTGCGTATGCATTTACGTGCTTGTTTTAACAATGGTGTGACTAAGGACGACTTAAAAGAATTGATTCTGCACTGCTCACTCTATGCAGGTCTACCGGCAGCCAATGCAGCCATGCATATGGCAGAAGAGGTTTTTGCAGATTTGGGTATTGCCCCGCAAAAGCTGAGCGAACAGCAGCTCAACCAAGAACAAACCAATCAAGAGTAATGGAACAAGATTAAGAGGGACGTCACATGTCGCAACTTATTTTAGGTGCTTATGCACAACGTAATACCGATGATCATCCGCCAGCATATGCACCCGGCTATAAAACCAGTGTATTACGCTCGCCAAAAAATGCATTGATCTCAATTGCAGAAACTTTAACTGAAGTGACTTCACCGCATTTTAGTGCAGAGCAGTTTGGTCCTAAAGATAACGATTTGATCTTGAACTATGCCAAAGAAGGTTTACCGATTGGTGAGCGCATTATTGTACATGGTTATGTCCGTGACCAGTTTGGTCGTCCAGTCAAAAATGCCTTGCTCGAAGTGTGGCAAGCCAATGCTTCAGGGCGCTACCGTCATCCAAATGACCAGTTTATTGGTGCGATGGATCCGAACTTTGGTGGTTGTGGTCGCATGATGACCGATGCCAATGGTTATTTTGTATTCCGTACCATTAAACCGGGTCCGTACCCTTGGCGTAACCGTATTAATGAATGGCGTCCAGCGCATATCCATTTCTCTTTACTTGCTGATGGTTGGGCGCAACGTCTCATTTCGCAGTTCTACTTTGAAGGCGATACGCTAATTGATTCGTGTCCAATTATTAAAACCATTCCTTCGGAACAACAACGTCGTGCATTGATTGCTTTAGAAGACAAGAGCAACTTTATTGAAGCAGACAGCCGTTGTTACCGCTTTGACATCACTTTACGTGGT
Organism: Acinetobacter sp. AM; assembly: GCF_003105055.1. NCBI lineage: Bacteria > Pseudomonadati > Pseudomonadota > Gammaproteobacteria > Moraxellales > Moraxellaceae > Acinetobacter > Acinetobacter sp. AM. Next base: position 70,089 of record NZ_QETG01000002.1, read on the forward strand.
CGTCGTGCGACTTATTTCGAAAATGATTTGACTTAATTCAGGGAGAACAACATGAACAATTGGAACTTTCAAGAATTGCATGAAACTCCATCTCAAACAGGTGGACCATATGTACACATTGGTTTGTTACCAAAACAAGCCAACATTGAAGTGTTTGAAAACAACTTCAACAATCAGTTAGTTCAAGAAAAAACCTTAGGCGAACGCATTCGCTTAGAAGGTCAGGTGTTTGACGGCTTAGGTTTACCATTACGTGATGTTTTAATCGAGATTTGGCAAGCGGATGCCAATGGCGTGTATCCAAGTGCGGCCGATATTCAAGGCAAAGCAGTTGACCCAAATTTCTTTGGTTGGGGGCGTACAGGTGCAGACTTCGAAACAGGTTTTTGGAGTTTCAATACCATTAAACCGGGGGCTGTTCCGGGTCGTAAAGGGACAACTCAAGCCCCACATATTGCACTGATCATTTTTGCACGTGGCATCAACATTGGCTTAAACACGCGTGTTTACTTTGATGATGAAACGGAAGCCAATGCACAAGATCCTGTACTGAAAGGCATTGAATGGGCACCACGTCGTCAGACTTTAATTGCCAAGCGTGAAGAGCGTGATGGTGAAGTGGTGTATCGCTTTGACATTCGTATACAAGGCGAAGACGAAACAGTCTTTCTAGATATCTAAGCTCATAAGCGCAAGAAAGCTTGCGCTTATGAAAGAGATAAAAGTTTATACGTGGTGATTGCATGTCCCATTGCATGAATCCCACGTATATTTGCCATTGATGACAGAAGTCAGGCAATAGTATTGAAAATACAAGGAACTGTAATGATTACCATCAAAAAATTAGCAATGCAACTCTGCTTAAGCAGCGCAGTTATCGCAGCAATGCCAGCGACATTTGCAGCAGAAACAGCTCAATCTAATGCACAACACTATATGGTCAAAAACGTCAATATTGGTGATTTACCTGTTAAGACCATTGTGCCGATTACTGCAAAAACTGCTGAACAAGCGCTAGCACAAGCCAAAGTAATTGCGAGTAATCCAGATGTAGATTTGGCTGAGTTCCGTATCGATTTACTCGAATTTTCTGCGGACACGAAAAAAGTTATCGCATTGGGTCAGCAATTAAATCAAATTCTAAAAGATAAACCCTTAATTGCCACCATTCGTACCCATAACGAAGGCGGAAAAATGACGGTGTCTGACCAAGACTATGAAAAGATTTATCGTGAATATTTGAAAAAGCCATTCATGCAATTACTCGATATCGAGATGTTCCGTGATGCAGAAAGTGTCGCGAAATTAACCAAATTGGCGCATGATAAACATGTGTTAGTGATCATGTCGAATCACGATTTTAATAAAACTCCAGAACAACAAGAAATTGAAAACCGTTTGCTCAAACAAGACCAAATGGGCGCAGATATTTTGAAAATTGCGGTGATGCCGAAATCTAAACAAGATGTCTTTACCCTGATGAATGCAACCCTTACTGTAAGCCAAAAAAGTCAAAAACCCTTACTCACCATGTCGATGGGACAGTTGGGTACCATTTCACGTGTGGCAACTGCCAACATGGGAGGGAGCCTCAGTTTCGGCATGATTGGTGAGGCTTCAGCACCAGGTCAAATTGATGTGACCCAACTTAAGCAGTTCCTTAAAACTGTGCAGCCTACACCTTAAGACTTCAAGATATAAAAGGATTTAAACATGAAATTATCAACTTTACGTTTCACTACACTGGTTTTAAGTTTGGCGGCTTCTGGTTTGGCCAGTGCAGAAACTTATATTGTTGACCGCTATCAGGATGATAGTGCAAAAGGTTCATTGCGTTGGGCAATTGAACAATCCAATGCCAATGCGACGCAAGAAAATGAAATTCAAATCCAAGCTGTGGGTAAAGCGCCCTATGTAATTAAGCTGAATCAAGCTTTACCACCGATTAAATCTGCTGTGAAAATTATTGGGACACAATGGGACAAAACAGGCGAGTTTATTGCCATTGATGGTTCAAACTATATTAAAGGTGAGGGTGCGAAAGCTTGCCCAGGCGCTAACCCTGAACAGTATGGTACCAACGTTCGTACCATGACTTTACCCGGTCTGGTTCTACAAGATGTGAACGGTGTGACCTTAAAAGGTCTGGATATTCACCGTTTCTGTATTGGTGTTTTGATTAACCGTTCAAGCAATAACCTGATTCAACATAACCGTATCAGTAATAACTACGGTGGCTCAGGCGTGATGCTGACAGGTGATGATGGTAAGGGCAATCCGACCTCAACCACCACCAATAACAACAAAGTTTTGAACAATTTGTTTGTAGATAATGGTGATGGTTTAGAGCTGACACGTGGTGCGGCATTTAACCTTGTGGCCAATAACCTGTTCACTTCAACCAAAGCCAACCCAGAACCATCTCAAGGTATTGAAATCCTGTGGGGCAATGACAATGCCGTGGTGGGTAACAAATTTGAAAATTACTCTGATGGTTTGCAAATCAACTGGGGTAAGCGCAATTACATCGCTTATAACGAACTGACCAACAACTCGATTGGTTTTAACTTAACGGGTGATGGCAACATCTTTGACAGCAATAAAGTTCATGGTAACCGTTTAGGCATCGCCATTCGTTCAGAAAAAGATGCCCATGCCCGTACAACCTTGACCAAAAACCTAATTTGGGACAATGGTAAAGATATTAAGCGTTGTGAAGCAGGTGGTTCATGTGTACCTAATCAGCGTTTAGGCGCCATTGTGTTTGCTGTACCTGCGCTAGAACATGCTGGCTTTGTCGGTTCTCGTGGTGGTGGTGTAATCATTGAAGATGCGAAACTGCAAAAAACCTGTACCCAGCCAAACGAGCAAGGCTGTAATGCCATGCCAAACCAAAATATCCAAGCGCCACGTTTAAGCTATAGCAAAGGACAAATTACCGCTGTAGTTCAAGCACAACCGAATCAACGCTACCACGTTGAGTTCTTTGCCAATCGCCAAGCGAATACTCAAGAAGCTGAACAGTATTTAGGAATGCAAGTTATAACAACCAATGCACAAGGTCAGGGTCAAGCAACATGGAAAGTAGCAAGTGGTGTGGCCAATGTCACCGCGAATGTCACAGACCACTTGGGTGCAACTTCTGAACTCAGCCCAGCCGTTCGCATTAAATAATAAAAACCGCATGGAAAGCTTACCTGAGTTGAGCTTTCCTCACAGAAAAGGATGTTTGGTATGCAACAACTATTAAAACTAGGCACATTATCTTTGGCGCTTTTAACTTGCCAATTGGCTTCAGCCAATGCGTTTTATTCGGCAGACCGTCAATGGTTACTGGGTGATTGGAACGGTGAACGGAAGCAACTGGAAGATCAAGGTTATAAATTTACCGCTGCAATTATGAGCCAAGCAGCGACTAATTTGGCTGGTGGTTATAACGATGACAATAGTTTTGAAAATGCTGCACAGTTGACCTTAGGCGCTAATTTCGATTTAAGTAAAATTGCAGGTTGGGAAAATACCACCGCAGGCTTAATGATTACCAAACGTGATGGTAACGCTTTAACGCTTGAACGCATTAAAGACCCTCGTGCTAGTACCTTGGGCAATAGCCAAGAAATTTACGGGCGTGGAAAAATCTGGCGCTTAACGCAGGCTTGGATCAAAACAGGATTTGATGATAACCGCGTCCAATTCAAGATTGGACATATGGGTATGTCGGATGATTTTAACAGCTCACAATGTGAATTTCAGAACTTGCTGCTTTGTGGCGGACAGCTTGGAAAATCCATCGGTTCGATTTGGTACAACTGGCCTGTCAGTTTATGGGGCACCAATCTTAAATACCAATTTGCACCAGACTGGTCTCTTGGCGTTGGGGTCTATGAAGTCAATCCTGACAATGTCAAAACACAATCGAATAGTGATGGTTTTAACCTTGATATGAACAATGTTGAGGGTGCAACCATTCCTTTAGAGTTGGCTTGGAAACCAAAGTTAGCCGCGTTTAATGGCTTGCCTGGGGAATATAAAGTGGGGGCACTGTATTCCACCGCCGAAGCGAAAGATATTCGCAGTGGCGAAATGCAAGATGGTAAATACAGTTTTTGGTTGAATGCACAACAGCAACTCACACAGCATGGGGCAGATCCGAAGCGTGGTTTATACATTAGCTTTAATGGTGTAGTGAACGATAAGGCCACAACATTTGTAGAAAGTACACAACAACTCGCGCTTTGGTACAAAGGGCCTTTTGACAGTCGCCCGAATGATTCCATCGGTTTTGGTTTAGCCAATTATGTCGTGAATGATCGTGCAACGGACAAGCAAATCGCCACCAATGAAGGTCGTGGTTATTACAGTTACGATGCGGTTGCGAGTGACTATGTCCCGATTCAACGTGATGAACTTAATGTAGAACTCAATTACACCTACCAATGGTCTCCAGCGGTCATGCTCAGACCAAACTTGCAATACATCTACCAACCGACAGGGGTAAAAGAAGTAGAGGACGCGTGGGTGGCTGGTTTAACCATGAAAGTCAATTTTTAACAGCACTTAGATTTAAATTTGGTTAAAATATAGTCAATAGTGCTGTCCAGTTTAAACACTTTAGTCAAGGCTTTCGCATTTACAATGCGAAAGTACAAGAATTTATTCGTGATGATAAATGATACTCAAAGGAGAGAGGGAGTGGTCATTTAAACTCACGGCACTTGGAGTAAGATGTATGTCTGAAGCTCAATCTAAACCAGGAGCCATATTTAAAATATGGTGCTTTATCCTAGGCTTGGCCTTATTGTTAACAGGCCTATTTTATTTAATTGGTGGCGGAAAGCTTATCAGTTTAGGTGGCTCTTGGTACTTCTTTATTGCAGGCTTAGTGACGATCGTTTCAGCGATTTTCATTTTTCGAAAAAAAGCCCTTGGGGTTGGATTATTCAGCTTAGTCTTTATTGGCACTGTCATTTGGGCATTGATTGATACAGGCTTGGAATTCTGGCCACTACATTCACGCTTAATGTTCCCAGCAGGCTTATTTGCTGCTGTGTTATTCACATTGCCATCCATTCGTAAATACCAGCAACAAACAGCAATGTCAGCACCTGCTTATGTGGTTGGGGGACTGACTGTCCTAGGCATGTTGGGTGGTATGTACGGTATGTTTATTCCACATCCAACAGTGGAAGCTTCTGGTCAGGAATTACCGCTTGTCCCAGTTGCGCCAAATAAACAGCAAGTCAATTGGGATCATTATGGTAGTGATGCGGGTGGTAGCCGTTTCGCTGCACTCGACCAAATTAACCGAAATAACGTATCTAAACTTAAGGAAGCTTGGCGCTTCCAAACGGGCGATATGACTACAGGTTCGGGTAATGGTGCAGAAGATCAAATGACACCATTACAGGTCGGTACTAAAGTCTTTTTATGTACCCCGCATAACAACATGATTGCTTTGGATGCGGACACAGGTAAACAAATTTGGAAAGCAGAAGTCAACTCTAAAGCCGATGCTTGGGAGCGGTGTCGTGGCGTTGCTTATTTTGATTCGACGCAAGCATTGGTACAGCCAATCTTGGCAGGTGCAACAGCCGTAACCGCAGTCGCGACCAATACAGCTTGCCCTCGTCGTGTATATACCAACACACCTGATGGTCGTTTAATTGCAGTCAATGCTGATACAGGTGAGCGTTGTAAAGACTTTGGTGTTGATGGGACTGTGAATTTGCTTGAAGGCTTAGGTGATGGTACCAAAGCACCGCGTTTTGAAGTGACTTCGGCACCGACCATTGCAGGTACATCGATTGTCATTGGCAGCCGTATTGCCGATAACGTAGGTGCAGACATGCCGGGTGGTGTAATTCGTGCATACGATGTCATTACAGGTCAGTTGCGTTGGGCGTTCGATCCGCGTAATCCAGATCCGAACTATGTGTTAAAACCAGGTGAAACTTATAAACGTAGTTCGGCCAACTCATGGGCGGCTATGTCTTATGATCCTCAAATGAATACGGTGTTCTTACCGATGGGAAGTTCATCAGTTGACCTTTGGGGTGCAAACCGTCAACCCCTAGATCATAAATACAATACTTCGGTATTGGCACTTGATGCGACCACAGGTAAAGAAAAGTGGGTCTATCAAACAGTTCATAATGATTTATGGGACTTTGACTTGCCAATGCAACCAAGTTTAGTGGATTTTCCACTGAAAGATGGTTCGACTAAACCTGCTGTAGTCATTGGTACGAAGTCTGGTCAGTTCTTTGTACTTGACCGTGTCACAGGTAAACCATTGACCAAAGTCATTGAACAACCTGTTAAAGCCGCAGATATTCCAAATGAACAATACAGTTTGACCCAACCGCGTTCTATTGAAATGCCACAAATTGGTAATCAAACGCTGACTGAATCTGACATGTGGGGTGCAACACCATTTGATCAATTGATGTGTCGTATTAATTTCAAATCGATGCGTTATGAAGGTCTATTTACTGCACCAGGGACAGATGTTTCATTGAGCTTCCCAGGTTCACTGGGTGGCATGAACTGGGGTTCTATTGCTTTCGATCCAACGCATCGATATATGTTTGTGAACGACATGCGTTTAGGGCTTTGGATTCAGTTGATTAAACAAACGCCTGAAGACTTGGCGATTCAAGCCAATGGCGGTGAGAAAGTGAATACAGGTATGGGTGCAGTACCAATGAAAGGCACACCATACAAAGTCAACAAAAACCGTTTCTGGTCAGCCTTGAGTATTCCTTGTCAAAAACCACCATTTGGTACCATGACTGCAATTGATATGAAAACTCGTCAAATTGCATGGCAGGTTCCTTTGGGTACAGTCGAAGATACAGGTCCAATGGGCATCAAAATGGGCTTAAAAGCACCGATTGGTATGCCAACGATTGGAGGTCCAATGGCAACACAGGGTGGTTTAGTGTTCTTTGCAGCAACACAGGATTACTACTTACGCGCCTTCAATTCATCTAATGGTGAAGAATTGTGGAAAGCCCGGTTACCTGTGGGGAGTCAGGGTACGCCAATCAGCTACATTTCACCAAAAACTGGTAAGCAATACGTGGTCATTTCGGCTGGTGGCGCGCGTCAGTCACCTGATCATGGCGATTATGTGATTGCTTATAGTTTAGAAGACTAAAACGTATTATTGTTTGGAGAGTCCTTCTGCAAAGAGGGACTTTCTACACTCCTACCAAGATGATAAGAAAAGGATGTTTTGTGAAATTATATAGTTGCAATCCACTTCCCTTTAAATATGCTTTATTAGCTACAGTGATTCTAAAATCGATGGCACTGTATGCTCAAGATACAGCGGCATATCAACTCCCAGTTATTACCGTGCAAGCCGTACGTACTGAAAATGAATTGTTACAGGCACCCGCTTCTATACAGAAAGTGCAAGCTCCAGAGTCTCAACTCAATGCGAATGTGAATGTGTCAGAACTATTGCAAGGTGTGGCGGGTTTACAAATCAATAACCGTGAAAATTACGCGCAAGATTTGCAAATTTCCATGCGTGGCTTTGGGGCGCGTTCTACTTTTGGTGTGCGGGGCATACGCCTCTATGTCGATGGTATTCCTGCAACCATGCCCGACGGTCAGGGGCAAAGCTCTAATATTGATTTAGATAGCTTGGACAATATTGAAATTTTGACAGGTCCTTTTTCTTCACTTTATGGAAACTCATCAGGTGGAACCATCTTAACCGAAACCAAAGAAGGACAAGGGAAAGACTCGATTCAAGTGGGGTTAAATGCAGGCAGCCACAATAAACAACAAGCCAATATTCAATTACAAGGGGGTTCTGAACAGGCCAATCAACCCGCTTATGTGATCAGTTCTTCTTATTTTGATACCGATGGTTTCCGTGATCATAGCGCTGCGCGAAAAGTGTTGAATAACGCCAAGCTCACTTGGAATTTGGAGGATGGTAGTAAGATTAATTGGCTCATTAACCGTGTTGATATAAATGCCGACGACCCACAAGGTCTGAATCGTGAGCAGTGGAAAGCCAATCCGAAGCAAGTGAATGATGCTAAAAATATTTACGATGTACGTAAAGAAATTGAACAAACCCAAACAGGGTTGACATGGAACAAACCACTGAATGATCAGCAAGAGTTGTATGGCATGGTCTATTTTGGCAATAGGCAGGTTGTGCAATATCAGTCGACTCAAAAAGAGTTTCAAGAGAATCCTCGCCATGCCGGTGGCGTGATTGATTTTGATCGAGATTATTATGGTGCAGACTTCCGTTGGATAGGGAAAGAGCTCTTGCCGAATACTACATTTATTGCAGGCATAGCTCTAGACAGTATGGTCGAAGACCGTAAAGGCTATAAAAATTATAATCATGCAGATACATTTGGCGTGAAAGGTGATTTACGTCGTGATGAAAATAATACCTTATGGAATCTCGATCCTTATGTGCAAGCCTCATGGCAGTTCTTGCCAACGTGGCATTTAGATGCAGGTTTGCGCTATAGCAATGTCAATTATGAGTCGGATGACCATTATATCGTCGCTGGCAATGGCGATGACAGTGGTTCAACGGATTATCAAAAATTATTGCCTTCTGTGGCATTAGGCTGGGAAATTTTACCTGAGCTTTATGCCTATACCAGTTATGGTAAAGGCTTTGAAACGCCAACCTTTACCGAAATGGCTTATAACACCGATCCCTTAAAATCAGGCATGAACTTTGAGCTAAAAGCTGCAAGTAGCGATAATTATGAGCTCGGCTTAAAGTCACAAAATCCTTTTGGATTGTTTACTTTTGCAGTTTTCCAGACAGATACAGAAAACGATATTGTGACGGCGGGAACGCGTGATGGTCGAGCGACTTTTCGAAATGCAGACAAAACTACTCGACAAGGTTTAGAGCTTTCATGGCAACAAAAGATTTGGGCGGCGCTCAATATTCAATCGAGTTTGAGTTATATCGATGCTGAATTTGATAGCAATACAGCAGAAATAGCGAATCCAAATGATTCAACAAAACCGTATGCGAAAGCCATTAATAAAGGAAATAAGATTCCCGGAATTGCCAAAAACCAAGCGTTTACCCGTATAGCATGGCAACCAGAGCAGGGCTTTCAAGCAGGTTTGGAAGCACGTTATATGGACAAAATCTATGTCGATGATATCAATTCAGATACTGCACCAAGTTATACCGTGGTGGCTGCAAATGTTGGCTATTTGTGGGTCAATCAGGACTGGAAAGTGAATACTTATGCACGAGTCGATAACCTATTCGACCGAAACTATGTCGGCTCAGTGATTGTAAATGACGGCAATGGTCGCTTCTTTGAGCCTGCGGATGGACGTAATTTCAGTGTTGGTATGCGTGTAAACAAGAGCTTTTAACCGAGATCTATGTGCAAGTATAAAAGGGGCTGAATAGTCCCTTTTTTACGATGTAAAATCTTTCATGGTTTAAATACTCGTTTTTTTAGCCCAAATTTGCTTAAATACGCCTCGAAAAATAACAAACAGACATTGGGCTTTATATGAATAAATTTGCCAATACTTTGGTTTTTGCAACATTGTGTAGCAGTATGCTTTTAACGGGATGTGATTTCTTTAAAGGAAAGAAAGACAGCGCCGAAGCAGAACAAGCAGCACCCGCAGTCAATGAGTGGGACTGTAGCAATGAGGCGAAGTTAAAAGAGATTAAGACTGCTTTACAGCAAGACTATTTGAAAAAGTTAGATAAAGCCTTACGTAACTCGAGTTACTATCACTCGGATAAAAACCTGACCGATACCATTACGCAGCATATTCAATTTGAAGTCAAAAGTATTACGACAGTAACTGAACAACCCGAAACAGCGAAACAACTGGAATGTCGTAGCGAGCTGGTAGTGAAAATGCCGAAAGGTTTACAGCAACGTGCACAAAATGGTTATGAAGCAGAAAGTTGTGATGAGTGTGATCGCTATGGTACGTTGAATGATTTACTGGAAAGTGAAGCATATGCTTTAACGATGCAAAATGATCAACTGAAAGGATCATTTAATTATCAACTGATTAAAACGGATAAAGAAGGTATTCAACTCCAGCTACCAAAAGAAAATAAAGTGTTAGATGGACTCGTTTATATCACAGAAAAAGCAGTACAACTTGCCGCTTATGAAGCTGAAAATCAAGGTATTGCGGATAGTCAAGAAGCCAATGCTCAAGAAGAAGCTGCGCAACAAGAACTTGCGCAAAAGTCGATGGATATCCGTCAGAAAGAGCTCAATGCTGATCAGGCGAAAGTGGTAGAACGTTTGAATCAAACATGGGATCGTTTTAGTAGTGAACAAAAAGCGCAATTACAACAGGACCAGTCGGACTGGTTTGAAAAGCGTGATGTAGACTGTAAAGTACTTGCGCAAACGAGCATTCATAATATTGCTGAAAAAGATCGTGAAACCTACCAACAGCATTATGATTATTGGGATGAGCAAATGAGAGCACAAAATCAGGACATGCAATACACCAAATGCTTTAATCAGAAAACGTCGGAGCGTATTGTTTATTTAAACAATGTCTTTAATTAATCAGAAAGTTGCTTGAAATAAAAAGGACGAATTGATTCGTCCTTTTTTTATTGGCATGCTTAGCACAGAAATTGAGAGTAAAAGTAGACATGCGAATTAGTTTTATTGGTGCTGGACGTGTTGCCCACCATTTGGCATCTGCTTTACAGCAACACCATCAAATTGTACAAATATATAGTCGAACTTGGGAAAAGTCACAGCATTTGGCAGAGCAGGTGGCAGCAAAAGCGTGTCCATCGTTATCCGATTTATCCTCAGAAATTGATTTGCTGATTCTTGCTGTTAGTGATCAATCGATTGCCGCCGTCATCGCTGAAGTTGCACCATTGTTGCCAGAGGTTCTGATTGTACATACTTCAGGCAGTACTGATCTACAAATCCTACAGCAACGGCACTCAAATTCTGGCGTGTTTTATCCTTTACAGACCTTTAGTTTAGAACGAGAGGTAGATTGGAAACACACCCCATTATTTGTTGAAGCAGCAAATGAAGATGATCAAAAACAGTTATTAGATTTGGCTCAACAGTTGAGCCAGCGTGTCTATGCTTATAGTTCACAGCAACGTTTAAGTTTGCATTTGGCTGCGGTATTTGCCTGTAATTTTGCCAATTACTGTTACGACATGAGCAAGCAAATTGTCGATCAGACGCAAGTTGATTTTAGTTTACTGTATCCGCTGATCTTGGAAACCGCCGCTAAAGCCACACAAAATGATCCGAAAATGATGCAAACTGGCCCTGCGGTACGCGGTGATGTGAATATTTTACAGATGCATCAGTCAATATTAGCAGATTTAAAACGACCTGATTTAGCGGAGGTTTATACCTTGATCAGTCAGCAGATTATGCAGCGACACAGCTAATCGAAGGGTGAATAACTCATGTACCTGTAATAAAAACAAGTAAAGCCACTGAAAAAGTGGCTTTTTTTATGTATTAGGATTCGGTAGAGTGCTTCTGAAAATAAATACAAACAATTAGAGGGTGTATGCGTTCACATTTATTATTAGAACAGGTGCAGTGGAAAGATCTTGTGCAGTTAGGCCGTACTGATGTCATCAGTGAGTTACTCATTTCTTTACCATGGTTACTGGTCTCATTCATTTTCGCAGGTTTTCAGTGGTATCTTTTGGCACTGTTTTGCTCGTTTATGTTTTTCTTAACAGGGCTTAGACAAGTGCATAATGCCTTTCATTTTGCTTTAGGTATTAGCCGACCTGCGACACATTGGGTCATGTTTATCTTAAGTATTATCATGTTAGGCTCAATGCATGCGGTACAAATTAATCACCTTCGACACCATCAGCACTGTATGCAAGAAGAGGATATTGAAGCAAAAAGTGCAACCATGAAGTGGTGGCAGGCTTTGTTATTTGGCCCTATTTTTCCGTGGATGTTGCATAAAAAAGCATTTGAGGTTGGAAGTAAGACGCAGAAAAAGTGGATGTCCGCTGAGCTTGTTGCCAATGTGATCGTGCTGTTTTTGGTTTTTATCGTCTTGGATATCAGTATTTTAAAATACCATGTCAGTGCAATGCTGATTGGACAATGTATGACGGCTTTTTTTGCAGTGTGGACGGTGCATCATGATACGGAAGATCATATTTATATGGCACGTACAGTACGTAATGAGTTTAAGCGGGTCGTGACCTACAACATGTTTTATCATGTGGAGCATCATTTGTTTCCCGCAGTGCCGACACGACGTTTACATATTTTGGCAAAACGATTGGATGAACATGATCCGACAGTTGAAATTCGGCATGTGTTTTAATCATTTCAGAATAAAAAAATAGGGCATTCAGCCCTATTTTTTTAAACACAAAACTTATTTAATTTTCTTAAATAAGAAGTCGTTGATCTTATGACCTTCTTCCAGTCCACGACGTTCAAACTTAGTTTGTGGACGCCAGTCTGGGCGCGGGTAGCTGTTGCCTTTACCTGCCATATTTTCAAGATTTGGACGGTTGTCGAGCACGTCAAGCATCCATTCTGCATATGGTTCCCAGTCTGTCGCTGCGTGGAATGTTCCACCCATTTCTAACTTTTGTTCAACCAGTGGCATACGCTCATGTGACACGAAACGACGTTTGAAGTGACGTTTTTTCTGCCATGGGTCTGGGAAGTAAAGTTGCACAGCGTTGATGCTGTTGTCTGGCATTTCACGTAGTACTTGAATTGCATCGGCATCTAAAAGACGAAGGTTGGTTAAACCCGCCATGCCAGCCTCATATACACATTGTGCAATACCTGGAACGTGTACTTCAATGCCGACAAAGTTACGTTCAGGATTAGCTTTCGCCATAAGCACCAGTGAACGACCCATACCAAAACCAATTTCAACAGTTAATGGGCGTTCAGGGTGTTCAAAATGCTGACGTAAATCACCGACTGGATATTCCAAAATTAAGTGACCATATTGTTCAAGCGCAGTACGTTGAGAAGTATTCAGCGGAGAAGAGCGACGCATAAAAGTCACAATTTCACGATGCTCATTCAAGTTGTCTAGCTCGACGACTTGCGGTTCTAATAGATCGGTTGACATAACTTTGGCAAATGTAAAAATTCGAAAGCGGTATTTTAAATCCTGAGACTGGCAAGTCAAATTATTTACCGTTATTTCGGCAATTAAATTGTTTTTGAGTTTTTCAAATCTATATTTTTTCGACTTTTATCGAATTATAAAGTTCATTCATTGAATGAAATCTATTGGTGGTTTGAAGGGCGAATAAAAAAGAGCTGAATAAACAGCTCTTTAATGATGTAAAAACATCAAAGCGGATTATAGCGGTCTATCAAAGTACTACTGGCTTCATTTAAACCGACTACTTCAATATCGATACCTTGGTCTCGAAACTTTTGCACGACGGTATTTAGCATATTGACGGAAGTAATATCCCAGACATGTGCATGGGTCAGATCTAGAATCACATGTTTGGCAGAAGTTGAGACATCAAAAAACTGATAAAACTTTTCAGCACTACTAAAGAAAATTTGTCCTGAAACTTGATATTGCAAAGTTTCAGCGTTAATCAATTTAGATGTGACTTTCACTTCACTTTCCAGTTTATTTACAAGAAAGAGCGCAGAAAGGCAGACGCCAATAAATACACCTAAAGCCAAATTGTGCGTCGCTAAAACAATAGCCACCACACTGAGCATGACAATATTACTTTGTTTTGGATGCTTGCGAAACTGTTTGACCGAGTCCCAGTTAAAGGTGGTAAAGGACACCATAATCATAATGGCAACCAGTGCAGCCATCGGAATATAAGCCAACCAATCTTTTAAAAACACCACCAGACTGAGCAAGAATACGCCCGCCACCAAGGTAGAAAGTCGTGTACGAGCGCCTGAACTCACATTGATGATGGATTGACCAATCATGGCACAACCTGCCATACCGCCCATAAAGCCACTAATAATATTGGCAAAACCTTGTCCGCGGCATTCTTTATGACGATCACCTTCAGTTCCTGTCACTTCATTCACAATGGTGGTGGTCATCATGGTTTCAAGTAAACCAACTGTGGCTAAGGTCATTGCGTAAGGAAAGATAATTTTTAAGGTTTCAAGATTCAGTGGAATGTCTGGAATCAAAAAGACAGGCAGCGTATCAGGGAATTGACCTAAATCACTGACTGTTCGCATATCTGCGCCAAAAACGAGAGCAACTAAACTGAGTAAAATAATACAGATTAACGGTGCCGGCAGTAATTTGCCAATCTTGGGGATATATGGAAATAGATAAACAATAGCTAAACCTAAAGCCACAAAACCATAGCCCATAAAATCCATTTTCTGTATTTCAGGAATTTGTGCCACAAAAATTAAAATAGCGAGCGCATTAACAAAGCCATAGACCACGGATTGAGAGACAAATCGCATCAATTTTGCGACTTGAAAATAGCCTGCAATAATCTGAATACAACCTGTCAAAATGGTGGTCGCAAATAAGTATTGAAGACCATGATCTTTGACCAAGGTAATCATCAGCAACGCCATTGCACCCGTTGCTGCAGAAATCATGGCAGGGCGTCCACCAAAAAAGGCAATACTTACTGCAATACAGAATGAGGCATATAAACCGACTTGTGGGTCAACACCTGCGATTGCTGAGAATGCAATCGATTCAGGAATGAGAGCTAAACCAACGACAATACCAGCAAGTACATCTGTACGAATATTGGATAACCATTCTGATCTTTTAAGGCTAATCACTACAACATTTCATAAAATTTAAAGAATGTGTATGTTAAAACATCTAGCAATAAAAAATCACACAGGATTAACTTGAAAAATTGTAGAAATTGAACAATATTCAAAAGTAATTGTTTTTATATGTTTTATATAACAGTTACGTTTTTTGCAATTTACAGGTCTGATCGCTTGAAAGTTTGTCAAAAGCAAGTTTAAAAGAAGTAAAGAGTTAGATAACAAGGATCATATATGAAGCTTTATTATTCCCCAGGTGCATGTTCACTGGCATCTCATATTATTCTAAATGAAATTAATGTCGATTTTGATCTGGTTCGCGTAGACCTAAAAACCCATAAAACAGAAAAAGGTGAAGATTATTATGCAATTAACCCTAAAGGTTATGTCCCTGCCTTAGAAATTAATCCTGGGTTAATTTTGACCGAAAATGTGGCAATTTTACCTTTCCTTGCTCAGCATGATCCTAAACAGGATTTAATTCCGCCATCAGGGTTAGGACGTGCAAAAGTATTGGAATGGTTGGGCTACCTCAACTCAGAGTTACATGATGCCTATGCTGTATTTTTTGGTGGCCCTTTATCGGAAGAAGCTAAAACCAAGGCCTATGCAGAAATTGATCGCTTATTGACCTATATTGATACAGCCATTGCAGAATCTGATCATGACTATTTGGTGGACGATAATTTTGGTCCAGCAGATGCATATTTATTTGTACTGACAAATTGGTCAAATTCAATTGAGCATGATTTAACGCCCTATAAAAATGTTATTGGTATACGTCATAAGGTTGCCGAGCGCCAGTCTGTGCAAATGGCGATGCGTGATGAAGGCTTAATCCCTTAATAGGGAACATTTGACTTCAAACATGCAATAAAAAAATGCCTCGTGTAGAGGCATTTTTTTATTGATATTCAGCATATTCACTAAAATCTATATCTTGTAATTGAATCTGATATTTATTTTTAAGTGTGCTCCACTGAACCTTCACAGGTTGTGAAGTGTCTGCAAATTCATTTTTACCCGTGGTGCTTTTTACTTTGCCAGTAGAAAAATTAATGCTCTTTTCGGTGATGTCACCTGAGGCACGATGGAAATCATTACTATCAAAACCAATTAAATTGAAATTATTATTTTGATAACGGAAGGTATAGCTATTATTCGTCACATACCAAGAACCGCAGCTTAACCAGTAATGTAAGCTAATTTTTAACAGACCTTTAGCAATCGTAATTCCGCCATCTTCTAAGGGATCAGCAAGGCAAGGGGATTCTTCGTCATTCTCCGTTGGGAGTGAGTAATTTTCAGTCATCAGTTGATAACCTTGAGCTGTTTTAAATAGCACCAAAAGTTTTCTTGGATTCAGATTTAAGCGATCACTGCCTAAACCTTCATGGCTTTTGATATTGTTTGGATTATTCTGTTGAATAATGAGAGCTGCATCTACTTGACCATCACGGTTTAAATCCCCTGTAGCTGTTTCTAGAATTTTCCAACCTTGAGGTACAAACTTTGAATAAGCAGCAGTATCTGAAGCTGCGAATGCTGAGCAACTTAAGGCTGCGAGGGTAAGAGCAAGTATATTTTTTAGCATAATGTTCTGAACTTTTATTATAAGAAGATTATAGAAAGTATAAAAAATGGATTCCGAAGAATCCATTTTAAGCTCAGTACTATTTAAAGAAATAACCTGTTTCAGGCGAGCTGGCATTTGCCATGCGTTTACGTGGCATACGTCCTGCAAGGAAGGCTTCACGACCTGCTTCAACCGCCTTTTTCATGGCGGATGCCATTAAAATTGGATTTTGAGCAGCAGCAATCGCGGTATTCATCAGTACGCCGTCGCAACCTAATTCCATCGCAATGGCAGCATCGCTGGCTGTACCTACACCAGCATCAACGAGCACTGGAACTTTGGCATTTTCTTTAATAATTGAAATGGTGTGCGGGTTTAAAATACCTAAACCAGAGCCAATCAAACTGCCTAAAGGCATAATTGCAACGCAACCCATGCTTTCTAATTCTTGCGCGACAATAGGATCATCCGAGGTGTATACCATAATCTCGAAACCATCATCAATCAGTGTGCGCGCTGCTTTTAAGGTTTCAGTGATGTTCGGATACAGGGTCTTTTCATCCCCTAAAACTTCCAGTTTTACCAGATTATGACCATCTAACAGTTCACGCGCCAACATACAAGTGCGTACTGCACTATTTGCATCAAAGCAACCTGCTGTGTTCGGTAAAATGGTGTATTTTTCAGGCGGGATTACAGAAAGTAAATTCGGTTGATCAGGGTGTTGCCCAATGTTCACACGACGAATTGCGACTGTGACAATTTCAGCACCACTGGCTTGAATGGCTAAATCAGTTTCATTCAAATCTTTATATTTACCTGTACCCACTAACAAACGTGAGTGAAAGGTTCTTGAACCAATAATAAGAGGGGTATCTTCCATGGGAGCTCCGAATTAGCCGCCACCAACGGCCTGAATAATTTCAATGCGATCTTGATCACAAATTGGGGTTTGTTCGAGTTTAGACTTAGAAATAATCATTTCATTTTGTTCGACCGCAAAGCGTTTACCTTCCAGTTCTAATTCTTGAACCAGTTGTAAAAGATTGCGACAAGTGGTGTCTTTTGCTTCACCATTCAAAAAAATTTGCATGTTTCATTCCTGAAAATCTGCGACTTTATTTGGCGTATTTGTAAGCATTCCAAGCCAGAACCAGCCATCCAGCAATCATGAGGGCACCGCCAATAGGGGTAATGGCACCTAAGATGCGAGGTAAACCTAAAGCCATGACGTACAATGAGCCACAAAAGAAGAAAATTCCAATTTGAATAAGGGAAAAACTCATTTTAATAGGCAGTTGGGGAACTACTTTTGCCAAAATGGCGAGCGCCAATAAGCCCAATGCATGATAGAAAAAATAATCTGTTGCTGTGTGCCACCACGCCAGTTGAACTTCGGTTGCACGCGCTTTTAAACCATGTGCACCAAAAGCGCCTAGCATGACAGCAATTGCTAAATTAAGTGCAGAGATTGCGATCCACATAAGCCATGATGACCAGAACAAGTTTGCGCATAACCTTAGCATATTCTGCCTAAGGTGAAAAAGCGAAATGTGACATTGTTCAAAGCGTTAATATAAAAAAGGCACAACTTGAAGTTGTGCCTTTAAAAAACAAAAAACTTAATTAGATGACATTGCGACTTTAATTTTTTCCATCGCATTTTTTTCTAACTGACGGATACGTTCGGCAGAGACGTTATATTCAGCGGCCAACTCATGTAAGGTCGACTTATCATCATCTAACCAACGACGTTGTAAAATATTCCGTGAGCGATCATCGAGTTGCTCCATTGCTTCATGTAAGGCAGAGGTGCTTTGTTCCTCATAGTCTTCATTTTCAACTAAGCGAGCAGGGTCGTAACGATTATCTTCTAAATATAATGCAGGAGCGACATGGGTTGAGCCTTCGTCATCATCATCACCCTGTGCTTCGAATGCAGCATCATAAGCGGTTAAACGTCCTTCCATTTCAATGACTTGCTCTGGAGTTACATTCAAGTCATTGGCAATCGATTGTGCTTCTTCAAGCGTCAGTTTTTTGCTTGATTTTTTCAGACTACGTAAATTAAAGAACAATTTACGTTGTGCTTTGGTTGTTGCAATTTTTACGATTCGCCAGTTGCGAATAACGTATTCATGAATTTCGGCTTTAATCCAGTGTACTGCAAATGAAACCAAGCGTACGCCCATATTTGGGTCAAAACGTTTTACGGCTTTCATCAAGCCTAGGTTGCCTTCTTGAATTAAATCGCCTTGAGGTAATCCATAGCCTGCATAACTACGCGCAATATGTACCACAAAGCGTAAATGCGACATCACCAGCATTTTTGCAGCATCAAGGTCTTGGTCGTAGTAATAACGCTCAGCTAACTCTTTTTCTTGTTCGGCTGTTAAAATTGGAATCTGATTGACAGTACTAATATATGCCCCAAGGTTTACACCTGGTGCAGATAATGACAGGGGCATCAATTGATTGCTGCTGTCACTCATAGGTACTCCTTAATAAAACTGGACATTGATGTTCCACTACCTTTCATCTTAATGCCAATACGCTCACACATTAAGGAAATTTGGGTAGTGTTATGTAATTTTTTATGCCAAATTGAAACCATGTAGTTTAATTGAAAATAATTAAGATTCAATTAAGTAATGATATTCATGCTCTGAAATTTTTTGCACTACACAAGTCATTTGATGCATTTGGCAATACCTTGTTACATCAATTTGGCTATGTGGATCGGAAGACTTAAGTAAGACCCGACAATGCGGCGCATTTTTTAAAGAACGCTTCAACATAAGTAATGGCATAGGGCAAGGCTTACCCATTGTATCAATAATGAGGTCATATTCGTTTTGATTCGACATATGGAGTGAGAAATTTCAGGATACACAGCCAAATATTAGCAAATTTAATGCCAAACCCCAACTTAAATCACAGTAAAACTATATTAATGTTTATAATGGTGATAAATAAGTATCGAAAAAAAAATACTAAATTTGATGTGGAATAAGTGAAAAAAATTCTATTAATTGTCATAAACCCATGTTAAGCTCGATGCCGTATTGAGGATTTAACACAACTATAAATTGTTTTAAACCCATACTCTACAAATGGATGTAACCGGGATTTTGTTAATAGTTATACAGAATGATTACAAGCTTAGAAATAATAAATGTTTTTAAACCTTGTTTGCTCTGCTGTTTGCAACACCGGGTGGTCCTTCTTTTAAATACAATGAGGATTAACTTATGACAGCTCGTGAACAAGGCGTAGTTAAATGGTTCAACGACACTAAAGGTTTTGGTTTTATTCAACGCAATGGCGGTGATGATGTATTTGTTCACTTCCGTGCTATTCAAGGCGAAGGCCACCGTTCACTTCGTGACGGCCAACGTGTTGAATTCAGCGTTGTAAAAGGTCAAAAAGGCTTCCAAGCTGAAGAAGTTCAACCTTTAGACTAATACGCTAAAGATTCTTCGAAACGCCTCAATGTATATTGGGGCGTTTTTTGTTTATAATGACTCTGTTTTTCAATATTCATTAATTTGAGCACGTATTTATGTCATCTGGTTTTGAAACCCTAAATTTACACCCGCAACTTAAACAAGCGATTGATGCTTTAGGGTTTAAGGAAATGACGCCAATTCAGCAAAAGGTGCTCAAATTTACTTTGGCTGGGCATGACGCGATTGGTCGTGCACAAACTGGTACGGGGAAAACAGCTGCATTTTTGGTTAGCGTGATTAATGATTTACTCAATAATCCGATTAAAGAACAACGTTTTCGTGGTGAACCACGCGCTTTAATTTTGGCACCCACGCGTGAATTGGCATTGCAAATTGAAAGTGATGCGAAACATTTAACGAAGTTTACTGACCTGCACTTGGTGACTTTATTGGGCGGGGTGGATTTTGATAAGCAAAAAGCACAACTCGATAAAAAACCAGTCGATATTATTGTAGCCACACCAGGGCGATTGATTGATTTTGTAGAGCAAAAAGAAGTTTGGTTAGATCAAATTGAATTTTTAGTGATTGATGAAGCAGACCGTTTATTGGATATGGGCTTTATTCCTTCGGTCAAACGGATTGTGCGTTACTCACCGCGTAAAGAGCAGCGCCAAACTCTCATGTTCTCCGCAACTTTTAGCTACGATGTCCTTAACTTGGCACAACAATGGTTGTGTGAGCCAGTCACAGTAGAAATTGAACCTGAAAAGAAAACCAATTCAGATGTAGAACAGCGTGTGTATATGGTTGCGAAGTCTGATAAATATAAATTGCTACAAGATATTTTACATGACGAGCCGATTGAAAAAGTCATGATTTTCGCCAACCGTCGTGATCAAGTTCGTAAGTTATATGACAGCTTAAAGCGTGATGGCTATAAAGTGGTGATGTTGTCGGGCGAAATTGCACAAGATAAACGCCTTAAAATGTTAGACCAGTTTAAGAATGGTCAGCATAATATTATGATTGCAACGGACGTTGCAGGGCGTGGTATTCATGTGGATGGTGTATCGCACGTAGTTAATTTTACTTTACCAGAACAGTCGGATGATTATGTACATCGTATTGGACGTACAGGTCGTGCAGGTACGCGTGGAGTAAGTATCAGCTTCCTTTCTGAGGATGATGCATTTCATTTGCCTGAAATTGAAAAAGCAATTGGGCAGAAGTTGCCTTTAACCCGTTTGGAAGGGTATTGTTAATACAGGTTTAAAACTGAAAAGGGTTAGCATTGAAGCTAACCCTTTTTTATTGCTAGGCAATATGTTGGGCTTGGTTGTGCTAGTTGGCTTTGCAATAAAAGGTAACGACTGTTTGATAGTCTGTATCTTTGGCAATGCTGGTATTGGTGCCTGCAATACTGCCAATTACATCGGCGGCTGATTGAATCATCTGCCCAGTTTTATCATCAACGACGCCTTTTAAAGCGCCGTTGTATTCGGTCTTTTCACTGACGACGATGGGTGTTGAGTTTTTACAGGTTTTGTTTGCTGCTTCAATGGCATTATTTTTAGCGGTGATGTTGGTTTTGCCTAGTCCTGTAACTTCAAATTGGTTGTTTTCTTTTTGAATTACAGTGGATGATGTGGGTGTCGAGGCACAAGCCGTTAGTAAAATAGTAAATAATGCTGTAGTACCTAAAGTTAAAATTTTATTCATGTTTTCCCCAGTCATCATAAGAAATATACGAAACCATAATTTCATGATTATGTTGCCAGTGCTGTATTAAAAATGCAGTTTTATTTTATTGCTGTGTGAAACATGATTTGCAAAGACAATTTATTCAGTTGGCTAGAGTAATATGAAAATATTGTGATACTCTTGTTGAAGTATTTATGTATAGATCTTTAAATCAATGACGGATTTAACAGCTGACCTTATTCATCAAAATATTCATCAACGTCAGTCAATTGGACATCTTGTTGAACCCGCTCCAAATAAAGCCCAGCTCGAATTGGCATTCCAGGCCGCATTAACTGCGCCCGATCACCATCGCCTAAAACCGACAAAATTTGTGGTGATAGAACCAGAGCAACGTGAAGCATTTGGTTTATTGTTGTCTCAAGCACTAGCAGACTTGGGGGAGCAAGACCAAGTTCAACTTGATCGAGTTAAGAATCATCCATTTCGTGCACCATTGTTGGTTCTTGCACTGACTAAGTTTCAAGCGCATATTAAAGTTCCTGATTTTGAGCAGACTTTAAGTACTGGTGCTGCAATTCAAAATTTATTATTGTCTTTACAAGCACAAGGTTTTTCGACCATGTGGCGAAGCGGTGCTGTGGTTGAGTCAAAATTATTAAAACAGGCTTTGGGCTTAACCGAGCATGATTTGATTTCAGGGATTATTTATGTAGGTACAGCGGCTAAGGCAATTCCAGCTCGAGCTGAAATAAATACTGCTGACTATGTAAGTACTTGGAATAAATAAGTTAGATCCATTTTGGGATATAAAAATAAATGTCTGAATTAAACTTTAGTGATTTGGTTGAACCTGTAATTATTGATCGCAAAACGGCTTTACGTGTAACGGTATTGGGCGGGGGGAGTTTTGGAACGGCAATGGCCAATACGGCCGTTCGGAATGGTTGCGATACCATGATCTGGATTCGTGATGAAACGATTGCTGAAGAAATTAACCGTACTCACGTGAATCAACGTTATTTACCAGATTTTCAGTTAGAGCAAAATTTGGTTGCAGTTTCGAATTTAGAAAAAGCAGTACGTGATCGCGATATTATTTTGGTGGCCATTCCAAGTCATTCGTTCCGCGATGTACTTAAGCAGATTCGCCCATTTATTAGTTCGCAAGCTGTGGTGTCTTTAACTAAAGGGATTGAGGCAAAAACCTTTTGCTTTATGAGCGATATTATTCAGCAAGAATTACCAGAAATCCCTTTTGGTGTCCTTTCGGGTCCTAACTTGGCAAAAGAGATTGTTGCGGGGCAGCCTGCGGGTACGGTCATAGCAAGTGATTCTGAATTAGTGCGTTATGCCATACAGCAAGCTTTGCATAGTGCTTTATTTCGTGTATTTGCTAGTGATGATGTAAATGGTGTCGAGCTGGGTGGTGCGCTGAAAAATATTTACGCCGTCGCGATGGGAATGGCAGCCGCCTATAATGTAGGTGAAAATACCAAGAGTATGTTATTAACTCGCGCTTTGGCAGAGATGAGCCGTTTTGCAGTGAAGTTAGGTGCGAACCCATTAACTTTCTTGGGATTGTCGGGTGTTGGTGACTTGTTCGCGACTTGTAATAGTCCTCTCAGTCGTAACTATCAGATTGGTTATGCTCTAGGAAAAGGAAAAAGCTTGGAGCAAGCAACCAAAGAATTAGGACAAACCGCAGAAGGGATTAATACCGTTGTTCAAGTTCGTGCGCGGGCACAAGAGCTAGATGTGTATATGCCAATTACCTGTGCACTTTATGATGTTATTTTTGAAGGTGCTCCACCTTTATCTATTGCAGTGTCATTAATGAAAAATGGTCACCGTAGTGATGTAGAGTTCGTACTACCTCATCATGAAGTTTGATGAATTGAAAGCATTAGAATTGTCATAAATCTTGTTTATACTTGAGAATTGGGCGCCTGCTGAATTTTAATTTGATTATGCTGCTGAGCGCCCTGAAATAATAAGGAAATTTTATGTTACTTACATTGGTTCGTCATGGTGAAGCATCACCTGCAATTGACGGTAATGATATGAAAAGACCACTTACTGCACGTGGTCATCTACAGGCACAAGAAACAGCAGATTACTTAAAAGATGTTGTGCAACCCGATATTTTTATTGTGAGTCCATTATTAAGGGCACAAGAAACTTTGGCGCATATTCAAACGCATTTTAAAGGTGTGCCAGTATTACTTTGTAATGCAATTAAACCAGATGATGATGCACGTGTGGCAGTAGAGTGGTTGTCGCATTTGCCGTATGAGTCAATTGTGGTGGTTTGCCATATGAATGTTGTGGCAC
Source organism: Acinetobacter sp. AM (assembly GCF_003105055.1). NCBI lineage: Bacteria > Pseudomonadati > Pseudomonadota > Gammaproteobacteria > Moraxellales > Moraxellaceae > Acinetobacter > Acinetobacter sp. AM. Next base: position 93,932 of record NZ_QETG01000002.1, read on the forward strand.
ATATAGAAGAATTGCTGACGGCTGAGCCTTTTCATCCTTTTTCGTTGGCAGAAGCACGCTGTTATGATCAAAGTGTAATTGCGGCAGGTTTATCAACAGTTCAAAAGCGCTTTGTTCCTCAAGCTTAAATTATTCGAAACGGCAGATAAAAATAAATGTTGTATATATGGATGCCTGAAGCCAATGAGGCATGGCAGTGGTCGCAAGGGGAATTCTGGCAAAGTGCTTTGAGTTTGGAACAGTTGATTCAAGACTTACAGCCTTTTGCTGCTCAAGAAGCGACTGTTTTTTTTCCAAGCCGCCATGCGCAAATGTTGCAACAGCAGTTGAATAAGGCACAGTATAAGCAACTGGGGCAAGAGGGAATTAAATATCTGTTAGAGGAATATATTGTATTCCCTATCGACAGTATGAAAATCTTGCATCATTTTCAAAATCCAGATCAGCTCACTTTGTTGGGAGTTTCTCAGCATTTGGTAGAAACATGGCAGCATTCGCTTTCTTTACTGCCTACAAAAATTACTGCACTTCTTCCTGACTTTTATGCGGCGCCACAACCTCAACAATCAGATGAAACTGTTGTGTTGGACCTGCATGGGCGTTTATTGGTACGAGAAAGTGAGTGGATGGGGTGCTCTATTGATGATTTACCACTCTATTTAGACTATCAAGAGGTGTCTCGAAATTATACTGTCTCTAATTTGAATGCAGGGCAACTGAATAGCTTGCAGGCGCGCGTAACGCAAGATCAAATTCATGGATTTCAATATCACTTTGCGGAACTGAACAAGCCGAAACAACATCCTTTTAATGTTTTACCTAAGCTAAAATCAGAAACAAAAATCTCTGGTTATTGGAAAGCTTGCGCTGCTGTATTGTTTACTATTTTAATTGTTCAGTTTGGATATGATGCTAGTCGTTGGTATAAAAATAAGAAGGTGGCTGATGAAACGGCACTTCAAGCAGTATCTCAATTTAAATATTGGTTTGGGCAAAACTATCCTGTAACCGAGCAGACCTTGAAAAGTCAATTTGAGTTTCAGATGCGGACGAATCAAATGGGGCAAAATGCAGGATTGCAATTGTTGAGCCGAGTTGGTCCAGTATTGATGCAGAATAAAATTATTGCTGATCGAGTCTCGTATGATGCCTCAATTCTTAATTTAGACTTAAAAGCCAATTCATCGGCAGTTTTACAAAACTTAACGCAGCAATTGAATCAACAAGGCTTTAAGGTTGAACTTGGTAATATTCAGCCAAATGGTTCGGGAGTGATTGGTTCGGTGAAAATACAATAATGAAAGCAATGGAAAAATTTCAAAATACACTAGATGGTTGGACTGAGCAATTCACGCAGTATTTGGAGCATTTGTCTGTTCGCGAACGCATCATGGTGATTTTTACGGTGGTCTTTGTATTGGTTGCGGCGGTAGGCTCCGCTTTATGGTATATGCATAAAGCGGCTGAACATCAACAGCAAAGAGTGAGTGAGTTGAAGGATTTAGTGGTGTGGATGCAAAGTAATGCGGTCACCATGAAGCCAGCAGGGGATGTGCAACTCAGTGCAGCCGAAAAAGTACAGCGTGCTGCACAACAACAAGGATTAGGTGTTGCTTCACAGCAGGTGGGTGAACAAATTCAAGTTGTGGTCAGTCATGCAAATTATTCTATTCTGGCAAATTTTTTGACTCAATTAGCCCAGATGGGCTTAAGCATTGAAAAAATGGAACTTCAGTCTAATGCTGGACAGATTAAATTAACAGCGACACTACAATAATAGGTCAAAATAAACAGTTGCCAAGCATGGCGTTTTTGGTGGGCTACGCCTATAATATACCGACTTAAAAAGCAGTAGACTTTTCTAGATATGTTGTATTCTCTAGCCCGCCCTCTGTTGTTTTCTTTAGCACCAGAGCGTGCACATGAGCTAACATTATCCTTGCTGAAATCAGCCCATGCAATGGGGATGATCCGCCAACATGTTGCGGCAAAGCCTGTGACTTGTATGGGTATTGAATTTCCTAACCCTGTAGGTTTAGCTGCTGGCTTAGATAAAAATGGTGCCTATATTGATGCCTTAGCTGCTCTTGGCTTTGGTTTTATTGAAATTGGAACGATTACACCGCGTCCGCAAGCTGGTAATCCTCAGCCACGTCTTTTCCGTTTGCCACAAGCACAAGCCATTATTAACCGTATGGGTTTTAATAATGATGGTGTGGATAAATTAATTGAAAACGTTAAAGCGGCTAAATTTAAAGGTGTTTTAGGGATTAATATTGGTAAAAATGCCGATACACCAGTAGAAAATGCAGTAGATGATTATCTCATTTGCTTAGAAAAAGTTTATAACTACGCTTCTTATATTACGGTTAATATTTCTTCTCCAAACACTAAAAATCTACGTAGTTTACAAAGTGGTGATGCGCTGACTGAGTTATTGGCGACATTAAAGAAGCGTCAGCTTGAGTTGGCTGATGAGCATCAACATTATGTGCCTTTGGTGCTTAAAGTTGCGCCTGATTTAACACCTGAGGATATTGGCTTTATTTCGCAACAATTAATTACCAATAAAATTGATGGGCTAATTGTCACGAATACGACCTTATCGCGTGAAGGTGTGGAAAACTTACCGCAAGGTGATGAGGCGGGCGGATTGTCTGGTGCGCCTGTATTTGAAAAGAGTACGGCATGTTTATCTGCATTTGCTCAGGCACTAAATGGTCAAGTGCCATTGATTGGTGTAGGTGGAATTTTGGCAGGCGAACAAGCACTCGTTAAACAAAATTCGGGCGCAACACTTGTACAAGTGTATAGTGGCCTTATATATACTGGACCGAAACTGGTTAAAGATTGTGTTGATGCTATGCTGGCAAAATGAATACCATTGATATCTTCATACTGATCATTTTGCTCATTGGAGGGCTAAACGGTTTGCGACAAGGATTTGTTAAAGCCTTTGCGAACTTGGTGGGTTGGATTTTTGCACTGATTGTCGGTGCAAAATATGCCGCTATCATTGCTCCTTCAATGCGTGTTCTCAGTCAAGATCCAGTGGTTCAAAAAATTGCAGCGTTTGCCTTTATTGTGTTGGTCATAGTTGTCCTGACTTGGCTCGCAACAGCATTGTTGAATAGTGTTTTAAGTACCTTAAAGTTGGGCCCGCTTAATCGTCTTGCGGGTGGTGCATTTGGAACACTAAAAGGACTGATGGTGGTTTTAATTACAATGCAGGGTTTAAGTCCATGGGTGGAAAGCTCTCCACATTGGAAGCAATCTAAAATGGTTCAATCTTTATTGCCTTATGCGCCATGGGCTGCTCAGTTATCTAAAGATGCAGCACACGAAGCGCTTGAACATATTCAGTCGGAAGATGCTCAGAAATCTTCTCACTCCTTGTCTGAACCAACGTCAAAAGATCATTCGCGTTCAGGCAATTCAACGAATAATCCTTTTTATTAATCCTAGCTTGTCTGCGAGGTTGCTATGTGTGGAGTTGTTGGTATAGCTGGTAAATCACCCGTTAACCAAATGTTGTTTGATGCATTAACGATGTTACAACATCGTGGACAAGATGCAGCTGGGATCGTAACTTGCCATGAAGGACGCCTATTTCTTCGTAAAGACAATGGCATGGTGCGAGATGTTTTTCATACTCGTCATATGCGTGCTTTGCTTGGAAATTATGGTATCGGTCATGTGCGTTATCCAACTGCGGGTTCTTCAAGCAGTGCAGAAGCGCAACCATTTTATGTAAACTCTCCTTATGGTATTACTTTGGCACACAATGGTAACTTAACCAATGCCGAAGAAATTCATGACGATTTGTTTAAAACAGATTTACGTCATATGAATACCGATTCGGATTCAGAAGTTTTACTGAACGTTTTTGCGCATGAATTGCAAAAACGTAGCAAGTTAGTACCAACTCCAGACGATATTTTTCATGTAGTTTCACGTGTTCATGAGCGTTGTAAAGGTGCTTATGGTGTAGTTGCCATGATTACAGGTCAAGGTTTGGTTGGCTTCCGAGATCCGAATGGTATTCGACCATTGATTTACGGTTCACGTATAACCGAGACCGGTGAACATGAATATATCATTGCTTCTGAATCTGTAGCAATTACAGCACTTGGCTTTAAAGTTGAGCGTGATATTGCACCTGGTGAAGCAATTTTTATTAATGTGAATGGTGAAATGTTCACGCAGCAATGCGCTGAAAATCCACAGTACCGTCCATGTATTTTTGAATATGTGTACTTTGCACGTCCAGATGCAATCATTGATGGGATTTCGGTGTATAAAGCTCGCTTAAAAATGGGCGAGAAGTTGGCACACAAGATTCTAAGCGAATGGGGTGAGGAGCACGACATTGATGTAGTGATTCCAATTCCAGATACGTCACGTACTTCGGCATTAGAATTGGCAAATACTTTAGGTGTGAAATTCCGTGAAGGTTTTATGAAAAACCGTTATATCGGTCGTACCTTCATTATGCCGGGTCAGCAGCAACGTAAAAAATCAGTACGTCAAAAATTGAACCCTGTAGAACTCGAGTTCAAAGATAAAAACGTATTGTTGGTGGATGATTCAATTGTACGTGGTACAACGTGTAACGAAATCATTCAAATGGCGCGTGATGCTGGTGCAAAGAAAGTATTCTTTGCTTCGGCGGCACCAATGGTGAAATATCCAAACGTCTACGGTATTGATATGCCGGCCAAACAAGAGCTGATTGCATCAGAGCGTAGTGTTGAAGAAATTCGCGAAATTATTGAAGCAGATCGTTTAATTTTCCAAGATTTGGAAGATTTAAAAGCTGCGGTTCGCACCAGCAAAGTTCCATATTTACAAGACTTCGATTGCTCTGTATTTGATGGTGTTTATGTGGCTGGTGGTATTGATGCTGCTTACTTGGATGAGTTGGAGCAGAAGCGTAGCGACACGGCTAAAAAAACTAAAGATGGCTATATCGATGTCAACATTGATGCCGCTTCTGTTGATTTAACAGGTGTAACCGAGCAATAATTTTCAACTGTTTTGCGTGAAAAAAGGTGGGTATTTCCCGCCTTTTTCATTTATGATGTGGCTGAATTACAATGTAATAAAGGAATTTTACATTGAAAGAAATAGGTGGCTTCTTGATCAAAAATAAAAATATGATGTGGACTGCCAGTATCTGTGCATTGGCTGTTCTTTTGACCATGTTTATTCTCAATACGGTTTTGGGGCTCTTGGTTTATTATTTTGATCAATCACAATCTATTTTTTGGCATCAACTCAGTCCCTACGTCATTATTTTACTGTTGCTGATTATTGGTTCATCTATTCTGTATGAATTTTATGTGTTCCGCTCGGGTGGACATTCGCTGGCAAAACAATTGCGCGCAAGAAGGCTGAGTCTAATTGAAAGCACGCCTGAAGAATTTATTGCGCTAAAGATTGCGGAACAGCTTTCCGACCGATTTCTCATTGATACTCCTGCTGTATATGTGCTGCCCGATGAAGTTGGAGTGAATGCACTCACAGCGGGTTTTTTACCACGTGATATTGCTATTATTTTAACTTGGGGGGCTTTGCAGAATTTAGATGAATCTGAGTTGTTTGGCTTATTGAGTCATGAATTTAATCAGATTTTATCGGGTGAAACTGCGGACAATACGCGTCTTAAAATTTTATACAGTGGGCTAACAACTTTCAGTCAATGGGGGAGTAAGGTCGCGAAATTAGGATTTAGTCGACGCGAATATAATCAGCCGCAAAAATTCGAAACTATTTTAGTGGCACTTGGTGGTGTTATTTGGTTAGTGGGAAGTTTGGGAGTCTTAATCACGCGATTTATTAAGTACTTAACTTTAGGTAGTCGTACCTTTAGAAATGATTTAAAAACCAAGCGGCTGATTCAAAATAACGCCAATATACAGACGTTATTACGTATTTATGTGCATCACGCAGGTTCACAAATTCATAGTGAATACTCAGAATCCATTTCACATATGTGTTTTGCTAATTCACTTAGTCCACAAAGTTGGATGAATATTCACCCAAGTATTGAGCAGCGGATTTATGAAATGAATCCTGGATTAGTACAGGATTTACAGCTAGAAAATCTAAAAAGACTGAAAAATCAGCCGCTATTTGGTTTGTTTCGTCCATTAGAAGAAATTAATGCTGAATATCATACACCTTGGAGTTCACCTCAGCCTTTGCCTCTTTTGCGTTTATCTCCAATTAGTTTTGCCATTAAAGATGCAATAAAACCTTTGAATCCTGAGGTGCGTAGTTCTATGCAACGCCCAGAATTGATTGAACGCGCATTACAGACAGCAACAGGTTCGCGCGAGGTCATGGTTGCGATTCTCATGATCCGCCAATACCGTGAGTTTATTCCAGCAGAAGCGGAAGTGAGTCGTGCGATTATAGATGCTTTACTCCATTTGGATGGTCGCGTCCATTTATCTATTTTCCATGAAGCATGTGCCAATATTGGTGGAATGCCAGCGACAATTGCTCGCCAATTTGTCACTAAACTGGCTCGAATTATTCAAGAGGATGGTGAAATTGGGCTATTGGATGCGTTGTTACTGGAGCGGGTAAAATACGAATTAAACTTATTGCCTACACATACTCCAACTGCTTTAGATGAGGTGAAGCCGCAAATTGTTCGTTTAGTCGATGCGTTATTGCATGTGCAACAAATCAATAGCGATAATCAGTTGGATGTACGTGAAAAAATATTAAAACGAATTTTAACGGCAGAAGAGTTGGAAGTTTATGAAGAAATTTCTGATGAGCCGATTGATCTTGCAGAAATTGTGCATGATATATCGGGTTTGTTATTACGTGATCGCTTAATTATATTGGGGATTGCGGAGTTATGTCTTTGGAATGACCGCATTATTACGCAAGATGAATTGGATGTTTTAGAATTATTATATTGGCGTTTTGGTTTTGAAACTTCAGAAATTGTTGAGCAAATGCAAAAGAAAAATAGTTTAATGATTATGTAATTCAGATATAAATTTATATCTTATAGGTATCTGTGAGTGCTTTAATAAAGCACAGCAAAATGATGTGAATGTCGTTAGAATAGCGCTAAAGATTGAGATGTTGAACATAGAAATGATGGGGCACCAGCGAGATATATTGGCAACGATGGGAATTGATATATGGATTCCTAACCATGTCACTCGCGTACAGCAAACTCAGTCATCTTCTTTATGGCGTGATCAAGCTCTAGCTGAGGTGATGGCAGAATTACCTCAAAGTCAGATTGATATCTCTGCTTTGAGCCAGCCAGATGTTACGGAAATAGATACAGCATTAACTCAGTTTTTTGAAATTGAACAAGAAAGCCGTCAACAACATGCCCAAGCAGCATTGTCTGAGCCTTTAAAAGTAGATCCACAGCCTGCGATTCACATAGATGCATTCGAACTACAAGCGATCAGCATGGCATCATGTTTAATTGTCATAGATGCATCTGTGTTAAGTGAGAAACAAGCCGAGTTATGGATAAATATACAACGTGCGATACTCACCGAATATCATGAGTTGAAATGGCCATTTCCGTTGGCTGAAATGCAAGATGGTCGTGGTGCATCAAGTTATGTTCGTGGTTTTATTGATGCGATTGGGGTAGACAAAGATCTGATAGCATTAGGGGTGATTTCTCAATTACAACACGTAGATCTCCATCAATTGGCAAGTTTGCAGGACATGCTTGATCAGCCAATTTTGAAAAAACGTTTGTGGCAGTTTATGCAAAAATCACTCAATACACGGATGACTGATGAATAAAAAAGTTGTTGTTTTTAGCCAAATTGATCCAGAAATTCTAGCTCGCTTACAGGCACAATACAATGTTGTGGTTATAGATCCTAAACAAGGTGATGTGAATCAGCAAATTCAACAGCATGTTCAGGATGCAGATGGCATGATTGGTGCAGGTCGATTGCTTAATGAAAGTAATTTGGCTACTGCACAGCAGCTCAAGATTATTTCTAGTGTTAGTGTGGGTTACGATAACTACGATGTAGATTATTTGAATCAAAAAAATATTTGGTTAAGTCATACACCGCATGTATTAACAGAAACTACAGCGGATTTGGCATTTACCTTGCTCATGAGTGCAGCGCGTAAAGTACCATATTTAGACCATTGGACTAAAAGTGGTGAATGGAAGCGTACAGTATCGCAAGCGCAGTTTGGTCAAGACATTCATGGAAAAACCTTGGGGATTATAGGGTTAGGTAATATTGGGGCAGCAATCGCACGTCGTGGTTTATATGGCTTTAATATGAATATTTTGTACCATAATCGCCGCGAAAAATTAGAAATGGCACAGCCACTCAATGCGCAATACTGTTCTTTAGAGCAATTGTTGCAACAGTCAGACTTTGTTGTGGTTGCGGTTGATTTAAATAATGAATCTAAAGCCTTACTCTCACATCTACATTTTGATCTGATGCAGTCGCATGCGGTATTGGTGAATATCGCGCGTGGTTCAGTGATTGATGAGCAAGCTTTAATTCAAGCATTGAAAGATCGTAAAATTTTTGCTGCTGGTTTAGATGTTTATGAGAAAGAACCACTCCAAAGGTCTGAACTATTTCAGTTAGACAATGTGGTGACTTTACCTCATGTGGGGTCTGCAACAGCAGAGACACGGAAGAAAATGGCTGAGCTTGCCTATCGTAATTTAGTCGATGCTTTGGATGGACGCCAACCACGTTATTTGGTTAATCCTGACTTTTAAAATATTGATAACACATCATTGCAAATCCTAAGTTGTTTCAATGTTATAGTTTGCTCAGAATGAATAAGATCCTGAGACGTAACATTGAAACGGTTTTTTGCTATTGGTAGTTTTTGTGTAATCACCCATATAGCTTGGGCAGATGTTACACACTTCTCATCATCTCCTCAGTTTAATGTTCCTGAAATTGGCAGTGGAATAGGTTTGATTGATCGCCAAAATGAAAAAATGATTGGTGAGAAAGTCTATCGTGAAGTGCAACATCAATTACCTATTGCCCATAATACGTGGCTAGAAGATCAACTTTTATCTGTATTTTCAAATATTCTAAGTCAGACTCAGTTGGGTCAGCCCATTGGTTTGGTCTTGGTTAATGATGCTCAAATTAATGCTTTTGCAGTGCCAGGGGGCTTATTTGCTTTAAATACAGGCATGATTACTTCTGCGCGTAATTTGGATGAAATTGCAGGGGTAATGGCGCATGAGATTGCACATGTAACACAACGACATTACAGTCGTTCTCAAGAGGCGTTTAAAGGACAGAGCCTTTTGGCTTTGGCGGGAATTATTGTTGGGGCTTTGGTAGCTTCACAGGCAGACGGCAATGCCGGGGCTGCGGTGATGATGGGTTCCCAAGCTGCTTTAATGGATCAGCAGTTGACTTATAGTCGTAATCAGGAGCGGGAAGCTGATCGGATAGGAATGCAGTATATGTATGCCGCTGGTTATAATCCGCAAAGCATGGCTGATTATTTTGAGGTGATGCACCGAACAACCAGTCAAGTGAGCTTTTTACCTGACTTTTGGTTGACCCATCCTTTAACTACAGAGCGTATGAGTGAAGCACGTTTACGTGCAAATCAGTTACCTCAAGTTAAAAGTGGTATGCGCGATGAAAATTTTGAAATCTTAAAATGGTATACCTTGGTTGTTACTAATCAAGCGACAGAATTGCAATTACAGACCCTTGCAAAACAGGGGAGCTTTGCTGGGGAATTGGCTTTAGCGGCTTTTTATAATCAGCAGGGTGACTATGTATTGGCTCAAACACAGCTCAATCAGCTCAAAAAACAAAAGAAGTTACATAATTTACTCACTTTGATTCAAACAGATGTTTATCTTGGTCAAAATAAATTAGATGATGCTTATCAGGCCATTGAATCACCGGCAAGAATTATGCCTGAGAATCGAGCTTTGGCTTATAAATTGGCGGAAGTGTTGATTCGTCAAAAGCAACCCGCACAAGCGAATAATTTGGTACAAAATTTTGTGAATCAAAACCCGCGGGATATTACGGGGTGGCGTTTGTTGCAACAATCAGCGAATATAGATGTTGCCTCGCCGCTAAGAGCTGTCAATGTTTTGCGTTATCGTGCTGAAGTTGAATATTGGAGTGGTTTGGAAGAAGGTGCTATAAAGTCATTATTGCATGCACAGCGTTTGGCGAAGGATAATGTTGCAATGTCTGCGCAATTAAAACAGCGTATTGACCAAATGCAACAAGAACGCCAACTTAAAATTTAGGGCATCAATACGGCATTTAAAAATTATAAGAATAATAGGAGGATAAAATGATAGAGGGGCAATGTTTATGCGGAACGGTCAGTTACCGTTATCATGGGGAAATTGAGAAATCAATTTTGTGTTACTGTCAGCATTGCCAAAAAGCACAAGGCAGTTTCGCTGGTTGGAATAGCCCATTACAAAAGTCATTATTTGAAGTAGTACGTGGAGTGAAAGTGCTTAAAGAGTATTTTCACAGTCCGAATAAAGCACGTGTTTTTTGTCAAGAATGTGGCAGCCCTATTTTTTCTTATCGTATTGATTTGCCTGATGTAATTCGTTTGCGATTGGGAACGGTTACACAAGGAGAAATTCCTGCACCAAGCGAAGAGGCATTCAAGCAATATAAACCTGAATTTATTCAAATAAAATAAACGGTGCTAGTTTTGCTATAGTTGGCGCTGTATGATGGCGTTCAATCATTTTTTGATTTTTAATGGTTCACATGAAGAATAAAGTTCAATTTTTAGCAGCACTTTGGCTTGCTGTTTCTTGTGGTTCGGCTTTTGCGAGTGTCGAAGATTATGTGGTTACGGTGGATAAAATTAATCGTAATTACAAGGCGGATATTCGACAGTTCTTTGCGCAACTTAATCCGCAGCAAACCAATTTTACTGCTGAACAGCAAATGCGATATTGTGGAATTATGGGGCGTTATGTAGATCAGCTATATATAGCAGCTGACAAGAATAGAAGTTCGCTTGATGCGCAATATCGGAATTTAACCAAGCAAGATGTAATTCAACAAGTAATGTCATCTAAAGAAATGATGATTTTGAAGAAATATAATGTGCAGTGTAATTTGACTTAAATGCGGTTATCTAAGAACTGTCTTATTGTTAAGGCAGTTCAACGATAAAGAAAGAATATTGTGAAAGATTAAGCCAGTTTTGCTTTAATTTTTGCTGAAACTTGAGAAGGATCGGCGCGCCCGGCTATGAGCGGACGCAGAGAATTCATCACCTTACCCATATCTTTCATGCTAGTAGCTTCTTGCGCTGCAATCGTTTGCGCAATCATGGAATCAAGTTCTTCCTCAGTCATAGCTTCTGGTAGAAATTGAGATAAAACCTCAAGTTCGGCTTGTTCCTTACTAGCTAAATCTTCTCGACCAGCGCCTTCAAAGGCTTTGATCGATTCTTTACGTTGTTTAATTTGTTTTTCAATGACCGCAAGAACTTGAGTGTCGTCAAGTTCTTTGCGCTCATCGACTTCGATTTGCTTAATTGCCGCCTGTAGACCACGAATTACCGTTAACTTATCCATTTCTTTAGCACGCATAGTGGCTTTCAAAACTTCAGTTATTTGGTTTTTTAAAGTAGTCATTATTTAATCCAGGCAGTCAATCACAAATTAATCTTAGTAAAGGCGAGTAGTACGTACTGATTCACGCGCCAATTTCTTTTGGTAGCGTTTAACAGCAGCAGCTTTTTTGCGCTTACGTTCTTGAGTTGGTTTCTCGTAGAATTCGCGCTTACGAACGTCAGCTAAAACACCCGCTTTTTCGCATGAACGTTTGAAACGACGGATAGCTACGTCTACTGGTTCGCCTTCTTTCAATTTAACTTGTGGCATGAAGAATCCTCATTAAGTTATGGATAAGATCTGGGCGACATTGCCCTGATCACAAGTGAAGGTCAGTATTTTACTCATTTACATCTCATACCACAAGTCTATAATGGTTCACGCAATAGATTTGATACAGGTTATAGGCAGTTTAATGATCGTTTTAGGCTTAGAAACATCTTGTGATGAAACAGGTTTAGCACTGTATGACAGTGAAAACGGCTTACGCGGTCAAGTTTTGTATAGTCAGATTAAGCTGCATGCAGAATATGGTGGCGTCGTACCAGAGCTGGCTTCGCGTGACCATGTACGCAAATTGATTCCATTATTAAATCAATTGCTTTCGGACAGTGGTGTTAAAAAATCTGAAATTGACGCGGTCGCGTATACACGTGGACCAGGATTAATGGGCGCGCTCATGACAGGCGCTTTGTTTGGTCGAACTTTGGCTTTTGCTTTAAATAAACCTGCTATTGGTGTGCATCATATGGAAGGGCATATGTTGGCACCTTTGCTATCAGCAACACCACCACAGTTTCCATTTGTTGCATTACTTGTGTCTGGTGGACATTCGCAGTTAATGGCAGCTTATGGCATTGGGCAATATGAATTACTTGGTGAATCGATTGATGATGCTGCGGGTGAAGCCTTTGATAAAGTCGCGAAAATGATGGGGTTACCATATCCAGGTGGTCCAAATATTTCTAAACTTGCAGAGCAAGGCGATCCTAACGCATTTGCTTTCCCTCGCCCAATGTTGCATCAAGGCTTGGAATTTTCATTTAGTGGTTTAAAGACAGCCGTATCTGTACAAATGAAAAAATTAGGTGATGAAAACCGTGATGCTGATATTGCTGCGAGTTTCCAAGAAGCCATTGTGGACACTTTAGTTAAAAAATCTGTCAAAGCATTAAAACAAACAGGTTTAAAACGTTTAGTGATTGCGGGGGGTGTAAGTGCGAATAAGCGTTTACGTGAACGTTTGGAAGCAGATTTAGCCAAAGTTCGCGCTCAGGTTTATTATGCTGAGCCTGCACTTTGTACTGATAATGGTGCCATGATCGCATTTGCAGGCTATCAGCGTTTAAAAGCAGGGCAGCAAGATGGTTTGGCAGTGACGACGACTCCTCGCTGGCCAATGACAGAGTTAAGTAATCCTGCGGACATTTAAGTCGTCTTAATTAAATTGCATTACCATAAAAAAGCCCGACATCTCGTCGGGCTTTTTCGTATCGAGTATTCGGTATAACTCCTGTCGTACTTCACGTCCTAGTACTGACTTTATCATTGTTGTTTTGAGGTTTGGAACATCCTGTTCTCTATGACTTCATAATATAAATCTTGTGAGGAATGGTATGGAGATTATCTGCCTGAATAGGTGTAAGCAGAAGTGTACAGAGTTGTAATACACTTACCCCTAGGGTTATCCACAGAAATTGCGGATAAAATTAGGGGTTCTAAGCCTTGATTTACCTAGTATTATTAAGTTTAAGTATGTTTTTTGATCTATCGAGTGTGTTGAAAATGAGAGCACTGTTGAGAAGAAGTAGATGATCTAAAATATGAATAATTTTTCATGTGATGTATTGGTGGTGAGTTAAGTATGTTGTGAGTGAGTTAATATTTAGATAACTATCAATTTTATAAGAGTTATTTAAATTTTGCTTATAATCAACTAGATTAAATTAACGATGTTTAAATGTTAAACAAATGAGTATTAAAAATATTTTATTTAAAGTAACTGTTTTACCTATATTACTTGCTATTAGTCCAACTTTTACCAAATTTGTAATCTTTATGTACACATCAATATTTGCTAATCGAGGGCATACAAATGCCCAGTATAATTTGGGAACACTTTATCAGGTTGGTCAAGGTGTACTTCAAAACTATGAGGAAGCAGTTAAATGGTATAGAAAGGCGGCTGATCAGGAGGATATGAGCGCTCAATATAAGCCTAGGGACTATGTATGACAACGGCTATGGCGTTGTCAAAAACACTGTATTGGCAAAAGAATGGTATTCAAAAGCCGCGAATAATGGTCATGCCCAAGCCCAATTGGTACTTGATGAAATGCAATAATTATAGATTTCGCTAATGCACAAATATTTTTCCATTTATAAGACAATAAACTAAATCGAATGAAAAAGCTCAATTTGAGACGATTGAGCTTTTTCATAAATTTAATATAGTGATAAAAAATTAGAGTTGCTGTAACTGCTGCGAACCTACCCAATGTTTTGAGAATTGATACGCTGCACGCCCAGAACGTTGTCCACGTGCCTGACACCATCTCAATGCTTCTGCGCGAGTTTCATCGGACATTGGCATATTCGACTTTGCTAAATAGTGTTCAACGATTTCTAAGTAAAGTGCCTGATCCATAGGGTAAAACGACAACCACAAGCCAAAGCGATCAGACAAGGAAATTTTTTCTTCAATTGCTTCCTGTGGGTGTAGTTCAGTATATTGAGGCACATCAACCCGTGTTACAGGCGTATTTTCATGCATAAACTCAGGCAGTAAATGACGACGGTTACTGGTGGCGTAAATAATAAAATTACTTGAGCCAGACTGTAATGAGCCATCTAATACACTTTTTAAACTTCGGTAGTTTTCATCTTCTGCGTTAAATGCTAAATCATCACAATAGACGATGAACTTTTCAGGGCGGTTCTGAATAATTTTTTGAATTTCGGGTAATTCTGATAAATCATCACGTTCAATTTCAATTAAACGCAAGCCTTGATCTTGATATTGGCTCAATAAAGCGCGAACAATAGAAGACTTGCCTGTGCCGCGTGAGCCAGTCAGCAATACATCGTTTGCAGGTAATCCATTTAAAAATTGCAGCGTATTTTGAATAACTTTGGCTTTTTGACGTTCAATCCCTTTTAGGTCGTCTAAATCAATTTTTTTTGGGTGGAAAATGGGAATCAGTTGTTGGTTTTGCCACTTAAATGCTGGAGCAGAAAAGTCAGGTTCTTGTTTTAATGTGGGAAGTGTTTGATGTAATTGAGCAAGAACTTGAGATAGGGATTGTAAAATGGTGTCAGGTAATTCAATGGTTGCCATAGTCATTCAGCTTATAATTACGATAAAGTAGCAAATAAGACCAACATCAGCCTTGGTTTTAGACTGTATAGTATTATGTCAATGAATGCTAATCGAATCATGCTTCGATTTCGCCAAATTTTAAGATTGAATGATAAAGATTTTAAGTCAGTATATTTAAGCGCAGGTGTTTTGAGGGAAGCTATGTTATTTCAAGAATTCATACAGGATATGAATCCACACCAAGCCTATCGTATAAAAAAGTTAAAACGCCAATTGGAGCATGCGGAAAGCTACGCGGAGTGGAAAAGTATCGCGCTTAAAATTGACCAAGAGTCGGGGGCGCAAGAGTGGAAATATGATAATTGTTCCCCTTATTTTGATGCGGAAATGATTTCGTATCGTTTGAAATTATTAAAACGCTATCGCTATCAGCATCGGACGCGTGACTTAATGTATTTGTTACGCGAGGGGTTAACTTACGATATTGCCAATATTGCGCACCCAATGCTCTTTTCTGCTACGTATGTGGGTACGAAAACCATTATTGAGGACTATATTGAAGAAATGAGCGCGAGCTTAGCGTTTATTGCTTCGGACGCTTGCGAGTGTCTTTCTCATCAAGAGAAAATGGATTTCTTTAAACATTGTGAAAAAGCCTATGGGCAGCCAGCGCTGATGTTCTCGGGAGGTGCAACCTTAGGTTTGTTCCACACTGGAGTGTGTAAAGCCTTACTTGAGCAGGATTTAATGCCTAAAGTGCTGTCAGGTTCAAGCGCGGGTGCAATTATGACCGCTATGCTTGGTGTCTCAAACCCTGAGAATATTTCGAAAATATTAAATGGCGAGAACTTTTTTAGCGAAGCCTTCCATTTTCGTAAGTTGGGTGACTTATTAAAAGGCAACGGTGGTGTTGCCGATGTAAAGTATTTGAAAAAATTCCTCGTTGAAAATTTAGGCAATGTCACTTTTGATGAAGCATTCAAACAGTCAGG
This sequence comes from Acinetobacter sp. AM, assembly GCF_003105055.1. Taxonomy (NCBI): domain Bacteria; kingdom Pseudomonadati; phylum Pseudomonadota; class Gammaproteobacteria; order Moraxellales; family Moraxellaceae; genus Acinetobacter; species Acinetobacter sp. AM. The sequence goes on from NZ_QETG01000002.1 coordinate 109,866, forward strand.
GTTATATATCAATGTTGCGGTAGCACCTTACGATGCGTCACAGGAAGCGCGTATTATGAATACCTATACTTCACCTGATTTATTGGTGTGGAGTGCGGTATTGGCTTCCTGTGCGGTTCCTATTTTATTTCCGCCTGTTAAGCTCACCAGTAAACGCTATGATGGCGAACTTACGCCATACATGGCAACCACGCGTTGGGTGGATGGCAGTGTACGGAGCGATTTCCCGCAACAGAAAATGGCACGCCTTTATAATCTAAATTACAGTATCGCAAGTCAGGTTAACCCACATATTGTGCCATTTATGCAGGATGATGTTTCTCGGTTCAGACGTGATATGTTGAGTTGGCCAGCACGTATTATTCGTCGTCAAGGTAAAGTCATTGCCAAGGGCGTAATGGATTTTACCCGTGAACGGGTAGGGAAAGTACCTTCAGTACGTCGTTTGCTTGATCATGGCTATGGTGTGGTGGATCAGCGCTATTATGGTGATGTCAATATTATTGGTCGGTATAGTCTGCGTCATTATAGCTATATGCTTCAAAACCCTCGTCCGCACTTATTTAAGTTGTTACAGCGTGAAGGTGAACGTGCCACATGGCCCAAAATTTCCAGCATTGAAACTCATGCCCGAATTGGGAAAACGATTCAGCATGCCTTAGAGCTTCTAAATTATCAGCAATTGCATCGACAAGCACATGTCCAAGTTAATACTGCCTAATTTTAATCATATAAATTGTTTGGAATTAAAAACCAAGCCTACCAGCCTGCGATATGGACGCAGGCTTTATTATTTTCAAGATCAGCAAAATGCTTATTGGTTAAAAATGCAGATGAAGCAAGGGCATTGCGACTACCAACAAGGATTTCAACACGAGTTGGCTTTTTATCAAAAGTGCATGAAATCTACTTTGCTATCCAGTATTACATTACCTGGTGAAATCGTGTCTAAAGCATTTCTAGCATCTAGGGCGGTAGATATTGAAATCGAGCAATCCTTAGCGCAGATGCTCATTTTGCCTCACGCAGTGCCATACTTTACAGTGAGTGCTCATACATTGCCGATTGCAAGTATTCAGCACCATTTATTGCGTGCGTTAGATGTCATGCAAGTGCTACATGAAGCAGGGTGGATACATGCTGATTTAAAACAGGAGCATTTTGTTGAATATCATGGGCAAGTCAAACTGATTGACTTTGAGCAGGTGCAATCCATGACCCAACAAGTGAAAACTGAAATGAATGCAACGCCACGTTATATGGCGCCAGAATTATTTCATGGTGAAGTGAAAACAATACAAACCGATATTTATGCTTTAGGCATTATTTTTTATGAATGGCTGTCTGGGCAGAGATTAAGTGCGAAAAGTTATACAGATTGGGCGTATTTACATTGTCAGCGGTTGCAGATTGAGCTACCAGAGAAATTATTAGGTTTTCAATCACTTCTTTTGAAGATGTTGGCAAAGCATAAAGAGGCTAGATTTGACAATATTTGTGCAATAAAACACGCCTTAGTATCTGAAATTGTTTAAGAAAAATACATAAAAGTGATTTTTGTTTTATATTTAATCAAACAAGATGTTTTTTCATAAAAAGGACTTGTCAGAGGGGAGTGATCTCTATAATATACACAGCCATCGGGGGCGTGGCGAAATTGGTAGACGCACTGGATTTAGGTTCCAGCGCCGCAAGGTGTAAGAGTTCGAGTCTCTTCGCCCCCACCACTTAATCATCAGTTGATGATGTTTAGGTAACAGAGGATTGGTGTAATGGTAGCATGACGGTCTCCAAAACCGTTCGTCAAGGTTCGAGTCCTTGATCCTCTGCCAAATTTATTCACTTTATGTGAAACCCAGTATGGGGGCGTGGCGAAATTGGTAGACGCACTGGATTTAGGTTCCAGCGCCGCAAGGTGTAAGAGTTCGAGTCTCTTCGCCCCCACCACTTAGTGAACTGGGAAGAATAAAGCAAGGTTAAAGCCTTGTTTTTTTTCGCCTGTAGAAAAGTTGATGTTTAAAACTAGTTAAGCAATTTAGGTAAATGAATTTAGATTTTCCGAACATGAAGGTGGTGGGTGTAGAGGGTTAGATTACATCTGTTGCACTTTAGTTTGCGAATATGACTGTTTGACTATGGTTTAAAGCAGCAAATAAAAAAAGCCCCGTAGGGCTTAAATATATAGAAAGAGCAACTCGATCAACGGTGAATATCGTGTACGACTTACAGGTTTTCTTATTTCTTTATGCTTTTAAATGGTCTTCAAACTCTTCGCCTAATTGCATGGCTAATGAATTTCCTGCCAAATCACAAGTGACTAAGCCATATTCTTTTTTAAAACTAAAAGTAAAACCACGGTCATCAGCAAGGCTTTTTACTGAATAACCTAATTTTTCTAACCAAATACGAAATGCGATTAAATTTTTTGCTTTCACAACCTTTTTCACGAGACAACTCCTGTAAACATATAAATATTTAATAGGGATAGGCAAATTTTTTTAAAGGGCAAAAACCTATTTTTTTATTTATATGCTCTTTTTTGCCTAATTTCTATGCTGATGTGTAATTACTTTGGCAGGTTTAATATAGGGGAAAAGGTTAAATTAAAGTGGCGATTACTCGTTATATTTCAGATTAAATATAAGATTAATAACATATTATTTTACGTTAAATATGAGTAGTTTTTTGCAATTAAACTTCAGATCGAAAATACGTTTGAAATATTTTGTTATGAGAAATTATTTTGGAATAGTCATAAAAAAAGCTCGCCGAAGTGAGCTTTCTTACAGACTAGAAAAATATTAGAGACCAGCAGAAGACTTAAGTGCTTCAACTTTGTCTGTTTTTTCCCAAGTAAATGCGGTATCAGAACCTTGGCGACCGAAGTGACCATATGCAGCAGTTTGCTTGTACATAGGTTGAATCAGGTCAAGCATACGGGTAATGCCGTATGGGCGTAGGTCGAAGTGTTCACGAACCAATTGAATAATCAGTTCATCAGGCACTTTGCCCGTGTTAAATGTATTGATTGAAATAGAAGTAGGCTCAGCAACACCGATTGCGTAAGACACTTGAATTTCACATTTATCTGCTAAGCCAGCAGCCACAATATTTTTGGCAACATAACGACCAGCATATGCAGCAGAACGGTCAACTTTAGATGGGTCTTTACCAGAGAAAGCACCACCACCGTGACGCGCCATACCACCGTAAGTATCTACAATGATTTTACGACCTGTTAAACCACAGTCACCTACTGGACCACCAATTACAAACATCCCTGTTGGGTTGATATGGAACTTGGTGCCTGCATGGAACATCTCCGCAGGAATAATTTTTTTCACGATTTCTTCAATCACAGCTTCTTTTAAGTTGGCTTGTGAAATTTCAGGGTCGTGTTGTGTTGATAATACAACTGCATCTAAACGTACAGGTTTACCATTTTCATAAGCAAAGGTTACTTGGCTTTTTGCATCTGGACGTAACCATGGAAGTGAGCCATTACGACGTAACTCAGCTTGCTTTTCCATTAGGCGATGAGCGTATGAAATAGGAGCAGGCATAAGCACATCTGTCTCACGGCTTGCATAACCAAACATTAAACCTTGGTCACCTGCACCTTGATCTTCAGGCTTTTGACGGTCAACACCCTGAGCAATTTCAGGGGACTGTTTACCAATCATGTTAATGACTGCACAAGTTGAACCATCAAAACCTAAGTCTGAATGGTGGTAGCCAATACCGTTTACGGTTTGGCGTACAATAGCTTCGACATCAATGTTTGCAGTTGTTGTGATTTCGCCAGCAAGTACGACAGCACCCGTTTTTACAAGCGTTTCACAAGCAACCCGCGCATATGGGTCTTCTTTTAAGATTGCATCCAAGATAGCATCACTGATCTGATCAGCCATTTTATCTGGATGGCCTTCGCTTACAGATTCCGAAGTAAATACAGCGTACTCGCGCATAAGTCCTATCACAGTTAATTTTAAAGACGCAATATGTTACATCGAGTTCGACTTTAGGACTAGCTCAACTTGTGTAAAAAAGGATGAATTTATTTCAATTCAATGACTTTTTATTTGATATAAGCATCTATAAAACTGATAAAGCAGCGATTAATTGTTTTAGTTTGAAATATCTGGTGTACGTGAATTAAATAATTTGAAGCAAATTTTATCGAACACAAACAAAATTTTCATAAATTCATCCAAGGATTGAATCATGTTTCTATAGATCTGTGATGCGTGTTGCTTATTGGGATTGAAACAATTTTGTCGATAAAATAGGTTTAAATGGATGCCGATAAAACGAAAGCTAATTTTGAGCAATTTATTGGAGTGAGTGCTAGGTGAGGTCATTCAAATTAATTAAACTGATAGGTGTAGGATAAAATTAAGCGTTCATCGGGGCTGTCCAAATGGGTGTTGTTATCCATCATGAAGGCTATGGCATTAAATGAATGGCACTTTGGCACTAAATAACCAAGACCCAAACTGGCAAAGTAGCCTTTGTAGTTTTCGTCTGCAATGTTTTCAGAACTATAGCTTCCCATGGCAAAACCCATCATCGTTCACTTTAGTATAAATGGTTTTAAAGCAAACTCATCTAAATAACCACGGCTTCTAGAAACCTCCACCGTGCTAAAGCCACTTTCTGCATTTGGCATGCCAGAAAAGCTGACAGATTTGCGCAATTTCCTTTTTGGGGTGGGTGGTGTCACCATCATTGTAGGTATAACCTGCTGTTGGAAAAATTTAAATACCAGCAGGCTGAATACCAAAATGGTTTAGGTGTATAAAAGTGCCAATACTGTAGTTGGTCTAGTTCGCGCCATTGGTGTACTCGCTTTTGCCAAAGTTGAAATTCACACTGCCCACAGGGAATAGCCATGAATCATCAATTTTCCATTCACGGGCATCACAGTTTGTCTGTACATTGAGTTTGGATGCCTGACCTAAAGCATATGAGCCAGAAAAGGAATAATTATCATCGTTAAAATCAAAATTATTGGCATAAGACACACCTAACTTGGTGGTGACTTTGGTCGGATCATCCGCCAATTTATCTGCATTGTTATTTACGGTTGTTTGTTCTTTAGTCATGGCATTGCCTGTGAACATCAATAGCACGATGGCAAAAGTGGAATTAATCTCATAAAAATCTCTTGTTTTATATTGTTCTGGGGGCTTTTTATTTATTCTCATGCAGGATGCGAGGGGTAGTTATATTTAAAGAAAATAGACTACAGAATGTAGATGTGGGTGTATGCAATACAGGTTTTATTGTTAGATAAAAATGATCATGACAAGATCTATAACGCTATTTAGTGCAGCGTCCTTGATGCTTTTATTTGTATGAAGGGTTGCCAGTACGAACTTAAATTTATTATTAATTTTCAAATATCTGATATGAAATGGATGCCATGTAAGGTGTGAAGATAGAGTTGATGTACATCTTTAAATTTCGGGCTGAGTTTTTACAGAGATAAAGATAATTTGAAATGTATTGCAGCGTGTAGCAATTGATATAAATGATAAAAAAGAAAGATTGCTTGGTCGCTTAAATTAAAATCCTAAAATTTCTATTCATTCAAGTCCACATAAGTAGCAATTAATAGGGAAAAATTGTGTATAAGGCTTTACCCATCCCGCTTTTTTTAAGACAATAGGCGCACTATTGAATGTGATATTCATCTTCTTAAATTGTTTTAATTGGACTCTGATCTATGACAACCCCTTTGAACGAACGTCGTATTGCAAATGCAATTCGTGTATTGGCTATGGATGCTGTGCAAAAAGCCAACTCAGGACATCCAGGTGCACCAATGGGGATGGCAGATATTGCAGATGTCGTTTGGCGTGAATTTTTAAATCACAATCCGACTAACCCACAATGGGCGAACCGCGACCGTTTCGTATTGTCAAATGGTCATGGTTCAATGCTTCAGTATGCATTGTTACATTTAACGGGTTATGAGCTTTCAATTGAAGATTTAAAAGCATTCCGTCAACTACACTCTAAAACACCGGGTCACCCAGAATTAGGTTATGCACCTGGCATTGAAACCACAACTGGTCCATTGGGTCAGGGTATTGCCAATGCTGTAGGCTTTGCGCTTGCTGAAAAAACTTTAGCTGCTCAATTTAACAAAGAAGACCTGAATGTTGTTGACCACTTCACCTACTGTTTCTTGGGTGATGGCTGCTTAATGGAAGGTGTTTCGCACGAAGTGTGTTCACTTGCAGGCACTTTGGGTCTAGGTAAGTTAATTGCTTACTATGACGACAATGGTATTTCAATTGATGGTGAAGTTGAAGGTTGGTTCTCTGACGATACAGAGCAACGTTTCAAATCTTATGGTTGGCAAGTACTTCGTGTTGATGGTCACGATACTGATGCATTGCGTGCTGCAACTTTGGAAGCAAAAGCAGAAACGCAAAAACCAACGATTATTATTTGTAAAACAATTATTGGTTTAGGTTCTCCAAACAAACAAGGTAAAGAAGATTGCCATGGTGCACCGTTAGGCAATGATGAAATTGCATTAACGCGTGAAGCTTTAGGCTGGACAGAAGGTCCATTTGAAATTCCTGCTGATGTTTATGCTGCATGGGATGCAAAAGCGAAAGGTGCTGAGTCTGAAGCAGCTTGGAATGCGGTATTTGCTCAATATCAAGCGAAGTACCCTACAGAAGCGGCTGAATTATTACGTCGCATTGAAGGTGACTTACCTGCTGAATTTATTGCTCAAGCAGATGCGTTCATTGCAGAAACTAATGCTAAAGCAGAAACCATTGCGACTCGTAAAGCAAGTCAAAATACATTACAAGCATTTGGTCCATTATTGCCTGAATTATTGGGTGGTTCTGCCGACTTAGCGGGTTCTAACTTAACACTTTGGAAAGGTTGCCAAGGCGTTCAAGATAACCCAGCAGGTAACTACGTACACTATGGCGTACGTGAGTTTGGTATGACTGCAATGGCAAATGGTGTTGCATTGCACGGTGGTTTTATTCCTTACGTTGCAACATTCCTGATGTTTATGGAATATGCACGTAATGCAGTCCGTATGTCTGCACTGATGAAACAACGTGTCATTCATGTTTATACACATGACTCTATTGGTTTAGGTGAAGATGGTCCTACACACCAACCAGTTGAACAAATTGCCTCTTTACGTGGTACACCAAACTTAAATACATGGCGTCCATGTGACACAGTTGAAGCAGCGGTGTCTTGGAAATCTGCTCTTGTACGTAAAGACGGTCCTTCTGCGTTAATTTTCTCTCGTCAAAACTTACCATTCCAAACACGTACTCAAGCACAAATTGAGAACGTGGCAAAAGGTGGTTATGTGCTTGCTGAAGAAAAAGGTGAATTAAAAGCAATTATTATTGCAACCGGTTCTGAAGTGTCATTGGCGATGGAAGCCTATGCACAATTAGAAGGTGTGCGTGTGGTTTCTATGCCATGTGCTGAAGAGTTCATGAAGCAAGATGCTGCTTACCGTGAAGCTGTATTACCAGCTCACATCCGTGCACGTGTTGCAGTGGAAGCTGCGCATGTTGATTACTGGTGGAAGTTTGTAGGTCTTGATGGTCGTGTAATTGGTATGACGACTTATGGTGAATCTGCACCTGCGAAAGACTTGTTCCAGTTCTTTGGTATTACGACTGAAGCAGTTGTAAATGCAGTAAAAGAATTGACAGCTTAATCGGTCATTTCTAAAAAACGCCTCTAATAAGAGGCGTTTTTTATGGTTTTAAGGTTCCTAAGTCACAACAATAAAAGCAGATAAAACTAAGCCTGAAATGGATCTCACGGCTAAAATTCTTAGGGTTGCATATTCCGAAGTAGTAGACCAACGGTTATTTGAAAGATGCTGAAATAAAAGTGATTAATTTAATGTGTAATCTGTTGCAATCGTTCTACTAAAATTCATATTAATATTAATCCTTTAAACTGTTCTAAATTTGAAACATATCGTCTTATTCATAACAGTGAATTATAATTTGAAAGGTATACACTAATAATCATTCTGAAACGAGATACAATCACATGAACTTAAAAACATTAACTTTGGGTTTGGCAGTTGCTTCAGTTGCAACATTCTCTATAGCAAAACCTGTTGCATATCAAATTGATCCAACACACACGGCAACCGTATTTTCTTGGAGCCACTTTGGTTTTTCTACACCATCTGCAAACTTTAGTAATATTCAAGGCACAATTAATATAGATAATGACAAGCCTGCGAATTCTTCAGTGAATGTGACTATTCCATTGGCAAGTTTAAATACCAATGTGGCTGCATTAGATGAGCATTTGAAAAAAGCTGAATTCTTTGATGCAATCAATTACCCAAACATCACGTTTAAAAGTACTAAAGTTGAAGCTTTAGGTAGCAATAAATATAAAATCATAGGTAACTTAACAGTTAAAGATGTGACTAAACCTGTTGTGCTTGATGCAGTATTGAACAAACAGGGTGAGCATCCAATGACGAAGCTACAGTCGATTGGTTTTAATGCTACAACCTCATTCGACCGTTCTGCATTTGGTGTCGGCGCATACGTTCCTAATGTGGGTGATAAAATCACTGTAAATATCACCACCGAAGCATCAGTTCCTGCGAAGAAATAATCTCCCCACGATTTCTTCGGGAAAGTAAAAGGCACTCGGATTGAGTGCCTTTTTTATGTCCGTTAATTCTTGGAGTAATAGAGGATCGATTTGATCTAACCGTTTTACTCAATATGTTGCATAAAAAACTCAAGCACTTGCGGTGCATTTTGTTCTAAAGTGGGTGCAAAACGTTGGTTATCCGCACGTAGGCTTGGAATGTCAATTTTTGCATTGCGTAATTCGCAGGTATGACCAATCAGCCATTTTTCCATTGCATCCGCAGCAACTTCAACATGAAATTGTAGTGCCAGAATATTGTTACCTATTTTAAATGCTTGATTTGGATATAGTGCAGAACTTGCCAGAAGTTCTGCATTTTGCGGTAAATCAAAAGTATCACCATGCCAATGTAAAACTGGCGTATCAGCTAGGCCTGTGAGAGGATTCTGTGCTATCGGATGGATTTCTAAAGTGCTCCAGCCAATTTCTTTTTGTGTGCCAGTATAGACTTTGGCACCTAATGCATGAGCAATCAGTTGTGCACCTAAACAAATGCCGAGCGTTGGCAAATTACGTGCTAAGCGCTGTTGTAATAGTTCAATTTCTTGCTTTAAAAATGGGTAATCTTCCGTTTCATAAACCCCAATTGGGCCGCCTAAAATTACAGTGAGTCCTTCATGTTCTAGGGCTTTACGCAGGTCATCAACACCTGCCTCTACGTATCTCACACGAAAGCCAAGTTGGTAAAAAGTATCTTCTAGAGCACCAAGGTCTTCAAAAGCAAGATGTTGAATCGCATAAATGGTTTTTGGAAAATCGGGAGCTGTTGTTTTCATACGCTTTGAATTGTGATGAATAAACGAAATGGTTTTGAATATATACCAAAATAATAAAGTTGCGTAAGTAATAAAATTTAAACAGCAAGGCTTGCTTTTAAAAATGCCTTGCTGGATTCGATCACTTGTTTTTGTATGGTTTCATCTGCCATGCCACGCGCAAGGCTAATAGCACCAACGAGTTGGCACAGTACTGAGTTATTTACAATACTGGTGGTTAGAGAGGAATTAGATGGATTTGGCTAGTTAGGAATAGGGCTGATTTTTGTTTGATGATTTTATTTAAAGAACAACCCAAATTTGAATCAAATCAAAAGATTGTTCTCACTTATTGTGGATAAAACAGTTAATAGTAGATTCGAATATGAAAACAGCGAACCTTGGTTCGCTGTTTTCAGTTTTCTTGCAAAGGAAATAGGTCTTATATGAGAATTAGAAGAAACCAGCAGGCTTAGTCGAATAGCTCACTAACAAGTTTTTAGTTTGTTGGTAATGATCAAGCATCATTTTGTGGTTCTCACGACCAATACCTGATTTTTTGTAACCACCGAATGCCGCGTGCGCAGGGTAGATGTGGTAGCAGTTAGTCCATACACGACCTGCTTCAATCGCACGACCTGCACGATAAGAAGTGTGTGCTGAACGTGACCATACACCTGCACCTAAGCCATAAATGGTGTCATTGGCAATTTTGATGGCATCATCAAAGTCTTTGAAGGTTGTTACAGACAATACAGGTCCAAAAATTTCTTCTTGGAAAACTTTCATGCTGTTGTTGCCTTTGAAGATGGTTGGTTCAATGTAGAAACCACTACCAACTTCGTGACGAGCACCACCACCAGTCAGAACTTCCGCACCTTCACCACGACCTGTTGCAATACAACCCAAGATTTTGTCTTGCTGCTCTTGAGATGCCTGAGCACCAATCATGGTTTCTGTGTCTAAAGGGTGACCTGTTTTAATACGCTTAACACGTTCAATGGCTTTTTCGAGGAATTTGTCTGCAATGCTTTCTTGAACGAGAGCGCGTGAAGGGCACGTACAAACTTCGCCTTGGTTCAAGGCAAACATTGCAAAACCTTCAAGTGCTTTGTCTAGGTAGTCATCTTCACGATCCATTACATCTTCAAAGAAAATGTTTGGAGATTTACCACCAAGTTCCAGCGTTACAGGAATAATGTTTTCAGTCGCATATTGCATAATCAACTGGCCCACTTGCGTAGAACCTGTGAATGCAATTTTTGCAATACGTGGGCTAGTTGCAAGCGGACGACCTACTTCGGCACCAAAACCATTAACGATATTCAAAATACCTTCTGGTAGTAGGTCTTGAATTAATTCAGCAACCAATAAAATACCGACAGGGGTTTGTTCAGCCGGCTTAAGAACAATACAGTTGCCTGCTGCCAATGCTGGAGCAAGTTTCCATGCCGCCATAAGAATTGGGAAGTTCCATGGGATAATTTGACCCACTACACCCAATGGTTCATGGAAATGGTAAGCAATTGTATCTTCATCAATCTCAGAAATTCCGCCTTCTTGTGCACGAATACAACCTGCAAAATAACGGAAGTGATCAATTGCTAGAGGGATATCTGCCGCAAGTGTTTCACGGACAGGTTTACCATTGTCCCAAGTTTCTGCAACTGCCAGTAATTCAAGATTTTGTTCTAAACGATCTGCAATTTTAAGTAACAGATTTGAACGCGTTGTAGGAGAGGATTTGTTCCATTGAGCCTTAGCTTTGTGCGCTGCATCAAGCGCAAGTTCGATATCTTCAACCGTTGAGCGAGGAATTTTGGTGAATACTTTGCCATCGACAGGCGAGATGTTTTCGAAGTATTCTCCTTTAACAGGTGGTACCCATTGTCCACCAATAAAGTTTTCGTATTGTGCTTTAAATTGAACCTTAGAACCAGGTTGATTAGGATCGACGTAACGCATATATAATTTCCTTTGCTTGTTGTTTATCTCAGCTTCTACAGCTTTGGTATAAGGTACATCAGTACATTATTTGTTTAGCATAACTAGCATAAGGTTGGAGAAAGGTTGGAAAGTTGAAGGTTTACAACAGGACGACAAATGCTTACAAAAACAGTTAAGTACAGGACGTCGAATCATTAGTTGTTGAGAGAAAGCAATGATGAATAAGCAAACATTAGTAGAAAAAAGACAACGGATTGATCAGTTCCGCCAAAGTAGTAGCCTTTCGCCGTTACATGCAGAACAATTAGGGCAAAGTATTGCAAGCTCATGGCAGCGTTCAGCCTCGGCAGCGATTCCTAAAGACCGTATGGCAGCGCCAATTAATCATCAGCATCGTCGTGGTTTAAATGGCGCCTTAGAGCATGCCTTACAACTTTGCACTGAAGATCTCAAACATATTGCTCAGCAATCTTCCATGGTGATTGCTGTGGGTGATATCGGTAGTACTATTGTGTGGTCGGCATCGAGCCATCAAATGCAGAGTGCGGCTGAAAGTGTACACTTTGTTGAAGGTGGGCAGTGGCGAGAAGAGTTGGTTGGTACCAATGCATTAGCATTGTCGTTAAAAACCCAGCAATCGAGTTGTGTGTTCTCTAATGAGCATTACATGACTTCAATACAAGATTGGGTGTGTTATGCGGCACCGATAATTGACCCTTATTCAAAGCAAGTCTTAGGGGTCATTGATTTATCAACCACATGGAAAAACCACAATAGTTTGGGGCTTTTAGCTGCTGAGCGTTGTGCCTCGATTATTCAATCCGCCTTATTGGAACATCAAAAGCAACAGTTATTTATTCGTGCATTTGCTGTGCCGCAAATTTTGTTCAATGGCAAGACGTTAGTACTGACTCCACGTCAAATTGAGATTCTGGCGATCTTGGCTTTGTGTCCTCAAGGGCTAACCTTAGATACTTTGCATCAAGCACTTTATGGGGAGCGTAAGGTCAGTGTGGGAACACTAAAGGCAGAAATGTCACAACTTCGTGATATTTTGGGAGGCATGTTAGGCTCAAGACCTTACCGTTTGTTGGTCAATGTCGATGCGGATTTTTTACAGGCAGAGCAAGCTTTAGACGCTGGATATTTAGAAACCGCATTAAAGCTGTATACAGGCGTGTTCTTGGCGAAAACCGAAAGTCCATTTTTATGTGCTTGGCGGGATTGTTTGGAGTCGCGTTTAAGTGATGCCATTTTTAAAGCCAATGAAACTGATGTGTTACTTAAACATGTGGCGCATTTTCCAGAAGCAATAGATGCGGTAGAGCGTTTGATTGAACTGATGCCTAAGACACATCCTGTTCATCAAACACTGTTGAAATTTAAGGATAGAGAGGATTTTTAATTCAGATCCCTTTCTCTTTTATCCAAGCAAATAAGTGCTGATAAACCTGTTCACGAACTTTAGGTGCGGATAAAACCAAATCGTGCAAACCATTTTCAATGGTTTGAATGCTGATATCCCCAATCATTTTCTCGGCGTATTTTTGAATATCATTAACATTTAAAATCACGTCACTGGTCTGAGCTTCAATCCCCCATTTTTTCGGGTTCGTGGTTTGATGTGAATGCATAACTATAGTGGGAATAGTGAGTGTTACGCCTGCGTGAATCTCTTTTTGAGCTTCATAGATGGCTCGCACAAAGCTGAGTTTTACCATCTTGTAGCTTGGTTGTTTCCACTCAAGGTTAAACTTCCATTCACCGTGATAGTGACAATGTAGGCTAGGGACGTACCATTTATTCAGACCGCTTGGAATAGTGAGATTCGGAAGCAATCGACCTAGTTTGCTGAGTTGTGGTAACGCTTTATTTTTTTCAAACTCGCTCATGTTGAAATCATAAAAAGGACTGTTTGCCCATAGCCCCTTAATCAATGAATGCTGCGGGTGATGGGCTGCAAATAGGGTACAAATGAGTCCACCCGTTGAGTGCCCGCTTAACAACACAGCATCATGACCTTCAGCTTGAATAATTTCTAACGCTTTATTAATTTCTGCATCATATTCACTTAAATCACGTACATTATAGAGTTGTTGATGCCCTAAACGGGAACGTCCATATTTGCGTAAATCCAGTGCGTAAAAATCAAAACCCTGCTGATTGAACTGATCTGCCATTTCGGTTTGAAAGAAATAATCAATAAAACCATGAATGTACAAAATTGCTTTGGTGGTAGTTTGAGTATTTTTTTTGCGGACTAAAGTCGCAACGACTTTGCCTTCATAATCATCGGGGAATTCAAGCACAAGCTGTTGATAATCTGGCCCCAGAACATCGGCTTGATAGGTGGTAGGAATTTTGAGCGATGTCATTTTTATACTCATCAAGATTTATTATGGTTTAATCCTTGATGATGTTGGAACATTTGTCAAATTGAATTGATTGTAAAATAAAAAAATGCAACCCAGTGCCTTCTTCTGTTAAGAATCTAGAATGTAGCCAATGGTTAGTCAACATTGGTTACATTCCATGCCCGATTCAAACAGAACTGGGTTGCCAAAAGCAAAAAGTAAGAGATTGGAGAGACTTACACCGCTGCTTTAAAATCTACAACTTCAGCACCACTTTTTAATGCTGCTTTGAAAATATCAACCACTTGAGCATGAGTAGCTTTACGTGGGTTGGTTAACATACAAGCATCTTTTTGAGCATTTTCAGACATAATACCTAAATCTTGCTCTTTCACACCGAGTTCAGCTAGGCTTGATGGAATACCGATAGAAGATGACAACTCACGGATTGCATCAATCGCAGCATAGGCAGCTTCGGTCACGGTAAATCCAGTGGTGTTAACGCCCATAAGTTCTGCAATACGTGCATAACGGTCAGGGCATGCAATTAAGTTAAATTCGCAAACATGTGGTAGTAATACTGCATTACATACACCATGTGGCAGGTTGTAGAAACCGCCTAATTGGTGTGCCATCGCATGCACATAACCTAAAGAGGCATTGTTGAATGCCATACCTGCAAGATACTGTGCATAGCTCATCGCATCACGAGCTTCAAGGTTTTCACCATTCGCAACCGCTGGGCGTAACCATTCACTGATCATTGAAATGGCTTTTTCCGCACATGCATCGGTAATTGGATTTGCAGCAGTAGAAACATAGGCTTCTACAGCATGAGTCAATGCATCCATACCTGTAGCAGCGGTTAAGCTTGCTGGTTTTGCAATCATGAGTTTAGGGTCATCAATTGCAATCAGTGGAGTACAGCGCCAATCGACAATTGCCATTTTTACATGTGTGTCTGTATTGGTAATAATACAGAAGCGCGTCATTTCAGATGCTGTACCAGCAGTTGTATTTACTGCAATCAGGGGAGTCATTGGGACAGAGCTTTTATCAATGCCTTCATAATCACGAATATGACCGCCACCTGCTGTTACCAGACCAACACCTTTTGCACAGTCATGTGAGGAGCCACCACCCAATGAAACAATAAAGTCACATGCATGGTCGTTATATGCTTGTACGCCGTTATGGACATTAATATCTGTTGGGTTTGGTTCTGCGCCCGGGAAGATATGACTGTCGACACCCGCATCTTTGAGATAGCTCGCAATAGTGTCTGCTACACCAAATTTAAATAAACCTGCATCGGTAACAATCAGTGCTTTTTTAGCACCTAAATTTTGTGCTTTGGTTCCAATTTCTTTAGCACAGCCTGGACCAAAGAGTGAAACACATGGAATGTAAAAACCGTTTGTTTGATCTGCAATATTTTTAAAAGCCATGGTGCGATTCCTTCTACCATTGTTATGTTCTAAGCGGTGACCCTCACCGTGGCTTGAGTATTTAACGAAGACAGTTTTAAACCTACCTACCAAACACCTACCATCAAATGTTTTACAAAAAACAATATGGGTAGTTAGATATGAAATATAAATTGAATGAGAAAATTTATTCTTATATATAACTGAAAATTAATATAAAAATATGAATTCTATCTTGGGGTGAATTTTTTGAAAATTTGATTACAATAGAAAGAGGCATTATACAAAAGTAGAATGAGGGGCGTGTATGGAACAAGAGCGTTTAATACCGCAACATCGTCAAATTGCTCAATTGATTCTGGGATTTTCTCCAGATTTAATCGCCATGCAGCATCAACAGTGGCAAATCTTGGGGAATCTGAATGCAGAAAATATGTTTCGGATTGATCAAGAAAAGCAGACCATTTTTATTATGAACGAGATGTTTCATATTTCTTTTGCATTAGTCCACAACCAACATACCCCATTTATTCAATACAATTTTAATGATCAAGATCAACATGCGGAATTACTTGAAGATTTCTTTTTGAATGATGTTGGTTTTTTGACTGATCAATTGAATGAACAACACTCCTTATTTCTTAAAAATAAAGCACAGCAATTACGTGAACTTATTGCGAAACAAATTTATCAGTGGGTGGATGGACCTACGCGTGTCATTGCATGTTTAAACCAAATGAGCATGGTTCAAGCTGAGTTGTTAGATCGGCGTTTAATGGTACTCGGAATGGCGAAATACGCTTGTTTTGCCCAGTCTAAACAAATGGGAACCGATTTGGATCCTGCATTACAACAACATTTTAGTCAGCTTTGTGCTTTACACATTGTGAATGGGGAAGACTTTTTACCGTTGCAGGGCTTAATGGATTGTTATGATGAGCTTTGTCACAGTGCAGCGCAGTTTTTACCTTCAGCACTGTATCGGATAGCGACTTTAACGTTTGAACAAAAATTTAATTTAGATGAACTGCTTGATCATCAAATGGATTTTGCATTACTGCAACCTTATGCCTTACAGCAAAGTCATGTTTTGTCCTTTGTACGCTTGATGAATCGGGAGTTGTGGCATAAAGATGATTTATTGGCCAAACAGAATTTTTTGCAACCCAATGCGCAGATCTGGCAAAAGAAAGTCGCGCGTTTACCTATATTTGACTATTCCAGAACGGTCAATTGGTTGTTTAAGCAAGATGCAATGGTGCTTGACTGGTTAAGTGCACACATCCAGCACAGTCATGTACGCATCGCCGTTACCGCTTTAAGTTTTGTCGATACCAGTCAAATTCATCCTTGTATCATTTTATTAATACTGCAATATTTTCAACATACCTGTGCGCGGATGTTCATTCAAAGTTGTGATATTCATGCGACCACAGAACAATGGTTTGAGCACCAAAACAATCAAAGTGTGGTGCTGAAAGGACAACAGCAAACGGTTGAGGATCAGCGCATTGCCATCAGTCCATCTATTTTATATTTGGATGAATGGATGAATTTACTGCGTAATGTTGCCAATAAGAATGAAACTATAGTCAAGCAGGTCTATAAAAAAATTAGCCGCGTCATGCAGGCATATATGTTGCATTTACATCATATTGTGCAAGATTTACCCCATGAGTTATTGAATTATGTGCATCCAAGTACGCACCAAAATCGGGGGTTTTATCGTACCTTACGTCGGCATCATGTCCCTGTGAATGAGTTTAGGGCTTTATTTTATTTAAGATATCAGAATTTGAGAGTGTCTGTATTTGATGCCTATGTTCGAGATTATTTGATTTATTGTTTTAATGAAAACCGTGAAATTGCCAAAAATAGTACATGGCTAGGTTTGTTTCACCACGCTGTAGAATGGCATCGGCAGTTACATAAAGATGAAATTTTAGCGCGTTTAAAACAGAGTTTTGCTGTGAATACCTGGAATGCGGTATCGCCTCAAACCATTTTGCAATATTCAGGTTGGAGTTTTGAGGAACTGCATCAAATTGAACGTATTATTGAAGAATCGAATGTATTTCATCATTGCCTGGCGATGAGTTATGCGGAACGAATTATGCAGGGAGAATATGTCGCTTTTCATATGTCATCACCGCATTACGCGCAGTCTTTAACGCTGGGTTGCCATATTCAGGCAGGGAAATTGCTATTTGATCAATTGGAATATCCAAATAATCAAAAAGCGGAGCAATTGTTGGTGACGATTGCGGAACAATTTATTCAATGGTTTAACGAACATTTTTCACCATCACAGAAATAGACTTCATATGATTTAACCAATTAACAAAAACTATTTTGGTTCTTTTTTTTAATTCATGGATAAGCTTTTGTTATTTAATCATTTGATGTACGAAAAAACGAGTGTGTTTCTTCTCAGACTTAACTTTTAACGCAAAACTCGTTAGGCTATAGCCGTTATTTATTGGTTATCGGTCATATGAAACAAGAAACTGCACTTAAGCTCCTCAAAGCTGGCGAAAATGTCTTCCTTACAGGTTCGGCTGGTGCAGGAAAAACTTATACTTTAAATCAGTACATCAATTATTTGAAAGCGCGTAAGGTACCTGTTGCGATTACGGCTTCTACAGGTATTGCTGCAACGCATATGAATGGGATGACTATTCATACTTGGGCAGGTATTGGTATTAAAGATAGCTTAAGTGATGATGATCTTAAGCGTATGAAAGAGCGCAAATACCTCAAAGAACATTTAGAAAATGCACAGGTATTAATTATTGATGAAATTTCGATGTTGCACGCAAAACAACTGAATTTGGTCAATCAAGTTTTAAAATACTTCAAAGAAAGTGATGACGCTTTTGGTGGCATTCAGGTGATTGTTGCAGGTGACTTTTTTCAGTTGCCACCTGTTGGGAAAAAAGAAGAGCTAAATCGGGATAAATTCTGCTTTATGTCTGAGGCGTGGGTTGAAGCCAAGTTCCGTGTTTGCTATCTGACCGAGCAGCATCGTCAAGGTAATGATTATCTTAATGATATTTTGAATGCCATTCGTAGTCAGAGTATTACTTCGGAGCATATACGTGTATTAGAACAAACGCGTTCACAAGATATTGGTGAGACTTTCACACGTTTATACACCCATAATATGGACGTTGATTCGATTAATTTTCAACATTTAAATGCCATTGAGCAGAAAGGTCATGAATTTATGGCGGTCTGTGATGGTAACGATAAATTAATTGAAACCTTGAAATCCTCTGTACGTGCGCCTGAAGCATTAACATTGAAGAAGAATGCCAAAGTGATGTTTGTAAAAAATAACTTTGACATGGGTTATATCAATGGCAGTTTAGGAGAAGTCATTGGTTTTGAAGAAGATGATGATCATGGCATTTTGCCAAAAGTGAAACTCACTGATGGTTCAGTCTTATTGGTTGAGCCAGAAACATGGTCAGTGGATAACGAAGCGGGGAAGAGTATTGCCAGTTTGCAGCAAATTCCCCTGCGTCTGGCATGGGCAATTACCATTCATAAATCCCAAGGTATGACCTTGGCGGCGGCAGAAATAAACTTAAGTCATACCTTTGAAAAAGGACAAGGTTATGTCGCATTATCACGGTTAAAATCATTAAATGGTTTAAAACTGCTGGGTTTTAATATGCAAGCCTTAGAATTGGATAGTCTTGCGATTAAAGCAGATCGCCGTTTTCAGGAGCTATCTGCCGAAGCTGAAACAAATTTTGCTGAAACCGATTTAACCGTGCAACATAAAGCTTTCATTCGCCATTGTGGCGGAACGCTGAATGACGTTGAAATTGAGCGAAATGAGAAAAAAATTGCTCGAAATGCAGGTAAGCAAAACTATGCCTCGGCAACTTTAGATGAAACTCGTGAACTCTTTGAGTCAGGTTATGAGATTGAAGATATTGCAACGGAACGTGGACTCACGCCTGCCACCATTATTAATCATTTGGGACGGTTGCATAAAGAACAAGGCTTAGATATTTCTGTTGCGCATCCAGGTGAAGAGGTTGTAGAGGAAGTCCGTAAGATTTATAAACGTTTGCAAAAACGCCAAAGCCCAGATCATTTTGCGGATGATGGTGCCATTAAATTACGCCCAATTGTAGAGGCAACTAATCCACGTATGGGCTATGACCAAGTGCGTTTAGCGTTACTTTATATTGAATAAAACTTAAATATGGAAAAGGAGTAGGCAGGGGTAATTCTTGCTTACTTTAAATTAAAGTTCATATACACTGATTTATAAGCGATAAGAATAACTTAGAACAGCAATGAAATTTACGGCATGGTATACGCTACGCAAGTTTGTCTATAACAATTTGCACAATGAAGATTATGAAACTCGCTTAAGTCGAGGGCTTAATTATTTTCTGATAGGACTCATTATGAGTAATGCTGCTGCGGTATTACTTGAGTCAGTACACCAATATTATGTACGTTACGAAACTTTTTTTTATTATTTTGAACTTTTTTCAATTTTTATTTTTACCGTAGAATACATTTTACGTTTCTGGTCAGTTGCAGAGTCAGACAGTTTTGAATCGGCTTGGAAAAATCGTTTACATTGGGTTAAAAGTGGTGGAGCGATTATTGATTTACTGGCTATTTTACCTGCTTATCTCAATTTCTTTGTTCATTTCGACCTACGTTTCCTTCGAATTGTACGCTTACTCCGCTTATTAAAACTGACTCGATATTTTGTTTCATTGCAAATTTTATTACGTGTCATTGAACGCGAAAAAGGTTCATTCCAAGCCGTCATTTTTATCTTGGTGATTATGATTATTATGGCTGCGGCAGGTGTGTATTTGATCGAAAGTCGGGTACAACCCGATGTCTTTAGTTCAATACCAGCATCGATGTGGTGGGCGGTCGTGACCTTAACCACGGTGGGTTATGGTGATGTGACTCCTGTAACGCCGCTTGGACGTTTTTTAGGGGCATTAATTACCATTCTAGGTGTCGGATTGGCAGCTTTGCCCGCAGGTATTTTAGCCAATGGTTTGGCAAATGAACTTGAATTGCGTAAACAAGAACTGGAACTTAGATTTCGAGAATTGATTCAAAACAGTGATATTGATTTTATTCTTGAAAAAGAAAAGATTGAGGAAATACGTAAAGAAGTAGGACTCACTCAAGAGCAGACCCAAGATATTATTTTGCAATTGATTCGAGAGCAAAAAGAGGAATCTTTAAAACAGGAACGTGAACAATATGCCTATTGTCCACATTGTGGTAAGAAGTTACCTGAATAATTTAGGGTGTTTTAAAATGTTAAGACTAAGCCATAAATGATGGATTGATCTTTTATGGCCTGAGTATGTGTTGAAATTTTATAATTGTTCTTGCGCAACTAGTGTCGCAGCTTTCTCATGCTGAAAAGCAAAAAATAAAATGATTAAACCACCAAAACTGAGTAGTGTGCCAACCCAAATGGGTGCGAGCCAACCCAAGTTTTGGCTAATTAACCAACCACCTAGGAAAGCACCAAAAGCATTGGCGATGTTAAATGCTGAATGATTGAGAGAAGCTGCCAAACTTTGAGCATTCCCCGCAACATCCATGAGACGGGTTTGTAGCAATGGTCCTAAACCTGCAATACTAAAGCTGACTAAGAATAATGCAGCAAACGCGGTATAGAGATTTCCAATGGCGAGTGCACAAATAATATAAGAGCCTGCATTTGAAAGGAGGACCCAAATAATTGCTTTATTCAAGTTTCTATCGGCGAAATGCCCTGTAACTAAACCACCAAGTACTAAACCTAAACCAATACTTGCAAGTGCAAAAGGTACGATTTCAATACTGGCGTGTGTATATTCAGTCAAAATGGGTGAAACGTAACTATACACCGAGAAAAGACCGCCAAAACCAATAGCGCCGATAGCTAAAGTTAGCCACATTTGCGTATTTTTAAGTCCGCGAAGTTCATTTTGAATACTAGCTGTATGGTCGAGTTGAATTTTTGGCAGGAAAAAACAAATCGCAATGACGGTAAAAAATGCAATTGAAGCCGAAAATTCAAACCCAGACCGCCAACCATAATGTTGTCCCAACCATGTTGCAAAAGGCACACCAATAACCGTTGCAACATTTAAGCCCATCATGAGTTTGGCAACCGCAGAAGCACGTTTTTGTTTGCCTGCGAAGTCAGCCACAACCAAGGCTGCAATACCGAAATAAGCACCGTGAGGCAATCCTGAGATAAAACGTGACAGCAACATGCTCTCATAATGATTGGCAAATGCTGTGATAGCATTGGCAATACCATAAAAGAGCATAAGTCCAATCAGTAGGGTTTTTCTTGGTACTTTGGCCGCTAAGATTGCAATAATTGGAGCACCGATAGTAACGCCTAATGCGTAGGCACTAATAAAATGACCTGCTACAGGAATACTTACATTCAAATTATGTGAAATTTCTTGAATAAGCCCCATCGCGACAAATTCTGTTGTACCAATACAAAAGCCACCTAAGGCGAGTGCCAGAATGACCCAAAATAGGCGATAGGATGGCGTATTATTAGTCGCCGTATTTAAACTCGGAGATATCATTTTTAATCGGAATATTGGGAGGGGGAGAAAGAGCTAATTATAGGTGAAATGAGCGAATAATGTTAAGTCATTTACTCGGAATTCATGGAGTTGATGAATAGATTAAATTTAGGTGTCTGTAAGTTTAATATTTTTAATTATCTAATATAATCATGTATATAATGAGATATTGCAATAAATACTCTATGAAAATTGGTCGAAATATTAAGTGTTTTATTAAGAAATAAATATCACAAAGCAGAAGATGGATTTTTTTAATATGGATTTAGGAAAATATTATAAATTTCTTTAGATAAACAAATACTGAAATTGTATTTAAGGTGAAATATATTAATTAATCTTATGTTAGAATGAGTCAAATTCATTTTGTGATTTTACATTAAATCACATCAATAATCTCTTATTCTGTTGCTCGCTCAGTTTGCGGCATTTAAGCCGATTTAAACTATTGCGCTGATATTTTAGCTTTTGATCTTTGCGGACTGATAATAAACATGCTTGAAATTCGACATCTAAAAACATTACTTGCACTTCGTGAACATGGCTCTTTGGTTGCAGCAGCCAATGATTTATGTTTGACACCTTCTGCTATTTCGCATCAGTTAAAAGAGTTAGATCATTGGTACGGGGTAGAAGTGGTCAATCGCCGTAGTCGCCCAGTATCATTTTCCAATGTTGGACAACGTTTGCTTAAGCTTGCCGATGATGTTCTACCACAAATTCAAATTGCGCAAACCGACATTACGCGAATTGTACATGGTCAGACAGGACGTATTATTTTTTCCTCAGAATGTCATAGCTGTTTTGATTGGTTAATGCCTCTTTTAAATCAATATCGCCAACAATATCCAGATGTCGATTTAGATTTTGCTTCTGGTTTCGAAGCCAATCCGCATGAATTGTTGCAAAATGGCGAGTTTGATTTGCTTATTACTGCCGATCCAATTGCTTTGAAAGGGGTGGATTACTTTCCAATCTTTGAATACGAATCGCGTTTAGTATTATCTAATACACACCCTTTGGTGCGTGCCGAAAAGATTACAGTACAGGATTTGGCTGAAGAAACTCTAATTACTTATCCAGTCGATAAACATCGCTTAGATATTATGTCAAAGCTGTTCATTCCAGCGAACATTCTACCTAAACAGATTCGTACCACGGATTTAACTCAGATGTTGATTCAATTGGTCGCAAGTGGGCGCGGCATTGCTGCATTGCCTGATTGGGTTGTAAATGAATATGAGCAAAAAGGTTGGGTAACGTCACGCCGTTTGGATTGTGTGTCTGCAAAAGGTCTACGCCGTACTTTATATGCAGGGTATCGAACGGATGAAAAAGAGAAAACTTATTTTGAAGGCTTCTTGAAGCAATTGGATAAATTTTCACAGAAGCGTCATCAATATTATTTGTCTTAATCAAATTGATGCAGTTTGCTGTGATGGTGCAATTTATAGATTGCATCATCACACAAAATTGAATTGGACTAAGATTGTCCTATAAATAATGACAGTACGCCTGCGGCAATTAAAGGGCCAACGGGCACCCCGCGTAATACGGCAACCCCAGCAACGGTTCCAATGAGCAATCCTGCGACCACATTTGGTTGATGAGTCATTAGTTTTACACCACGGCCACCTAACCAAGCGACAAAAAGACCAATCGCAATCGCAAGTAATGACTTCCAGCTTAAAAAGGATTTAAGAATAGCTTCGCCGGGAATTTTGCCGCTAGCAATTGGGGTTAAAACGCCGATGGTTAAAATGACAATACCAATATTTAAACCATGTTGCTGTAATAGTGGGAAAAACTCACTTAAGGGGGTAATTTTGAAGACAATCAGTACAGCAGCAGCAATGGTGACCGCATTGTTATGACTGAAAATACCACAAGCCAATAAAACCAGTAGTACAAGCAAATTTAGATCTAAATTAGGCATGAGATGCAGGGAGAATGTGTGAAAATGCAACTATTGTAGCGATTTTTTGCCTATCACATCGAGAAAATCAGCGGAAAAGTCGAAAATTGTTTAAAATGCGGCAGTCTATTGTAAGGTCTTACATTATGTATTTGGAAAAAATGTTGCAATCTCAAGGTTTTGGTTCGCGTAAGCATTGCCAACAATTGATTAAATCTGGGGTTGTTTGCATTGACCAAGACATTATGCAAAATCCTAAGCAGAAGTTAAATTTGGACAACTTAGTTTTCGAGGTGTATGGAAAGCACTATCAATATCGAGAAAACGTTTATATTGCCTTGAATAAACCCGCGGGCTATGAATGTTCTCATCAGGCGACGCATCATTTTAGTGTATTCGACTTGTTTGATGATGTGCTGTTGAATCGAGGATTACAATGCGTTGGGCGTTTAGATCAAGATACGACAGGCTTATTGCTGCTCACGGATGATGGTCAATTTCTTCAAGCATTAACCCATCCCAAAAAACATGTGGGCAAAGTTTATCGGATGCAAACTGCCGATCCTATTTCCGCTGAACAGATTGAGCAACTTGAACAGGGTGTTGAATTACGCAATGAACAAGGTACTTTTGCGGCTACAGATGTTCAGCAATTGGCAGCGTGTGAGTTGCAAATGACGATTCATCAAGGTGTTTATCATCAAGTAAAAAGAATGTTGGCTGCGGTTGGGAATAAAGTTGAACAATTACATCGCGTACAAATCGGTGCATTGCAATGCCCTGAGCTAAAAGAAGGCGAATGGATCTATTTGACACCTGAGCAGATAGCGTTAGCACGTACCCGAGAAACTATTTGAGGAAACAATGGTAGGTTCTAAACTCGTTGTCAGCAATAAAGCCCATAGCTTCATATAGTCGATGAGATTCACGATTGGTTTTTTGCGTTTCTAAGCTAATACGAAGCGCATTTTCATGTCGTGCAAACATAATTGCAGTATCAATCAGTTGTTTGGCTGAGCCTTGACGACGAAATTGGGGCGTTACATAGACATCGTCCAAAATATAGTAGGTTGAACAGGCGACAGAAGAAAAACCTAAATAGAGCAAAATAAAACCTGTAAATACATGATCTTTGACATGAATAAAAATGACACTTTCTTGGTTTTCAAAACGTTGTTTTAAAAATTGTTGGGAAAGATTTAAATTAGAAGAAGCACCATAAAATTGACGGTATTCATCAAATAAAACTGCAAGTTGATTGAGGTCATCTAATGTGGCTTTTTTTACAATCATTGATTGCTCCATGCATTTTTTATTGTCCTTGCATGAAGCATACCTAAGTTTTTAAATGAAAAAATTGAAATAATGTATAAAAATGCAACAGGGTTAATTTTTATCACTTTCACCCAAGATCGCGTTAAGTTCTTCAAATAAGTCTAGATGGTCATCATCCATAAGAAATTCATCGCTAGGTTGAACGCTGTTTATTGTGTCATCACTTTCATGTGTAACAGTAGTGGTTTTCTGCTCTTGTTTAAGCCGTCTTAATTTAATCAATTGCTCTAAATTGATATTCTGATTTTCAATAGAAAAGGGGATGGACTTTGTCAGTACAACTTGTTTGAAAAAGAGCCGCACAGCTTGAGCTGGCGTAATCCCCAATTGTTTAAAGACAGCAAAAGCCTGTTTCTTTTCCTGTGAATCGAGACGAATTTGATAAACTTCGGTTTTTCTCATGATTTTTATAAATTTGAAGATTGAACTTTTAGCCTTCATTTTAATCAATTTTATTGTAATTTCAATATTTTTGAATTGAAAACTTCATTTTTTTGTAATGACAAACAAACTACAGTGTCAGTTCAAAATTGGATGAAAAGTCTATAGATTCTCCTGTGACAGGATCTATAAATTGAATTCGCTTGGCTAACAACTGTAATGGGTTGGAGAAATCATCATCAGATTTATGCTGAACGGTTGGGTAAAAAGGGTCATTTTGAATGGCAATGCCTAAATGATTCAGGTGAACTCGTAACTGATGCTGTTTCCCTGTTTCGGGTTTTAGCAGATATTTGGCCCATTGAGAATTGTGTTCCAAAATATCAATCTGAGTTTCACTGTTTGGTTCGCCTTCTACAATTTGCATGGTGTAAAAGGGATGCCCTTTGTCCATTCTTAAACAAACGGTACGAGGAAATTCAAGGGTGGAATGATAAGCTGCAATCGCATGATAAGTCTTTTTAACCTTGCGATTAGCAAACATTTGTTGGTAAATACCACGCGTTTCTGGTCGTTTGGAAAATAAAACCAGTCCAGCAGTTTCACGGTCTAAACGATGAATCGGGGTTAAATCCGCATTGCCTGTTTGGTTTTTTAAGCGAACCAATAAGGTTTCCTGCACATACTGACCTGTAGGGCTCATGGTTAGAAAATGTGGTTTATCGACGATATATAAATCATCAGTTTCATGCAAAATATCATGCTGAAACGGAACATGAATTTCATGTGCTAAAAAACGATAGTAATAGATATGTTGATTGGCAAGATATTGGCTATCTAGGCTTAGAATCGTACCGTCGGCTGCATAAATTAGTTGGTCTTGAAAACGCTGTTGCCACTCTTGTGCTGAAATATGTGCAAACTGTTGGCAGAGATAATCATACAAACGCTGTGGCGCAGGTTGTAAAGCAGGTAAGAACAGTTTGCTTGCAGTTACACCACGAATCATCGGCGGAACAAAGTCATGCACAGTCATAAGTCATCAATCACAACAGGTTAGGGTATACCATGCACTGTATTAAAAATGCACATTTCGTATGCATGGCATAGGTATTAAGAGCGTGGCGATGCTATCATAATTCCACTTTTGAATCATGCTGTGAGTCATATGTCGTATTCATTTCATTTGCCCCTAAACTCTGAAGCAGATACCCAGCAACTTGCGCGTGTGGTTGCACAACATTTTACTGAGGGTGTAATTTATTTAATTGGCGATTTAGGTGCAGGGAAAACGACATTTACCCGTTATTTGTTACAACAACTTGGGCATGAAGGTTCAGTAAAAAGCCCAACGTATACTTTGGTGGAACCATATAGCATTCAGAATAAACAAGTCTTTCATTTTGATTTGTATCGCCTCAATGATCCTTATGAACTTGAGTTAATGGGTATTCGCGATTATTTGGATACACCCAACGCTTTATTCTTATTTGAATGGCCAACTAAAGGTGGTGAAGAAATTCCGGCTGCCGATTTCACTATTGAAATTTTAAAGTCTGAAGACGAGTTATCCCGTCATGCCACATTAAACTTTCAAGATGAAATGCTCTATAAAGCACTTGAGCAGGCATTTCAACATGCGTGATGAAGTTTCTGTACGCCGCATTCATACCTTAGATCCTGCACTTGCCAACCAGATTGCTGCGGGTGAAGTAATTGAACGCCCAGCTTCTGTAGTCAAAGAGCTGTTGGAAAACTCAATTGATGCAGGCGCAACAGAACTGATCATTCGTGTTGAACAAGGTGGTAGTACGCTGATTGAAATTATCGACAATGGTCGAGGTATTCATCCTGATGATTTATCTTTGGCAGTGATGCGTCATGCGACCAGTAAGATTCAAACCGCAGAAGATTTACATGCGATTGTGAGTTTAGGTTTCCGTGGTGAAGCATTGGCATCGATAGCAGCGGTTTCGCGTTTAACCTTGACCAGTAGCCAAGTAGACGATGGTGTTGGTTATCAGGTTGAAGTGAATGGCACTGCATTTCAACACCAAGAAATTCAAGCTGTAGCAGCATCGCGTGGCACACAGATTCGAGTACAGGATTTATTTTTTAATGTTCCTGCACGCCGAAAATTCTTAAAAAAACCAGGCACGGAATTCGGCCATATCGAAGAAATTGTGCGTCGTTTAGCCCTTACTCATTTTGATATTCGGTTTGTGCTAGAACATAACAATAACATTCGTTTGAATTTACCTGTTGCTGATAGTGGTGCATTACGCTTTCAAAGGGTACAACAATTACTGGGGCGTCAATTCACAGAAAATGCGTATTGGATTGATGCAGACAGCATCAATATGCGTCTCAGTGGTTGGTTGGGGCATCCTTCTGATGCAAGAGCACAGGCAGATTTGCAGTATGTCTATGTCAATGGACGCATTGTCAAAGATAAAACGATCTCCCATGCTTTACGCATGGCTTATGATGGTATTTTACACGGACACCAACACTCTGCCTATTTGTTATTTTTAGAGGTTGATCCTGAAAATATCGATGTCAATGTACATCCAACCAAGCATGAAATTCGTTTTTTAAATCAACGCGAAGTTCATGAGTTTGTACGTCATTTTGCAAAAGATACGCTGTCTCAATTTCAAACTGCGAGTGCAGATTTAGCGCAAGCATTGAAAGTCGAGCCAGCAAGCCCAACCAATATACAGCAACCCCGTTATCAAGAGCAGTTTCAGTTGCATCGTGCAGCAGCATCAACATCAATGCCTGAGTCTGTCGCAGTATTAACAGACTTTGAATCTCCACAGCCACAAGCTGTGCAGTATGTAGCGCAAGACACCAAAGCGTATCGAGTCAATCCTGCATCACCGGTAAATACTGCTGCTTTGCAGAGCTATCTTGCGCCATTACGAGCAGTTGGTCAGTCCACTGATGATGTTGTGGTGGATGATATGGCTCCTCGGGTAGATGAGCATCCTTTGGGTATTGCGATTGCGCAGTTACACGGCATTTATATTTTGGCGCAGAACACCGAAGGTCTGATTATTGTTGATATGCACGCTGCACATGAGCGGATTTTATTACAACAAATGAAATCTGCTTGGGAAAATCCAGAGTTTTGGATATCTCAGCAATTGTTGATTCCGAAAATAGTTAATGTAAATCGGATGCAAGCCCTTCGAGTAGAAGATTTAAAAGAACCTTTAGCGCGATTGGGTTTGGAAATTGATCAATATGGTGATGAACAAGTCATTGTTCGTGGTGTCCCTGCTATTTTACATAAAGCTGATTTTTCGGCTTTGATTCCCGAATTACTCAACGATTTGGATCCAACAGACGAGGTGCGTGGGCTATTGCAGAAACGTGATCAAATCTTGGCGGGTATGGCGTGCCATGGTGCTGTGCGTGCACATCGATTGTTGAGCCTTTCTGAAATGAATGCCTTGCTTCGTCAAATGGAGCAGACCGAATTTGCGAGTCAATGTAACCATGGGCGACCGACTTGGCGTGCATTCCCATTGGCTCAGCTAGATAAACTTTTTGCTCGAGGAGAGTAAACCTAAATGTCGAATCAATTGCCTGTCATCAATTTGATGGGACCTACAGCCAGTGGTAAAACGGCTTTAGCATGTGAGTTATATGAACAGGGCAATTTTGAATTGATTTCTGTTGACTCGGCATTGGTTTATCGAGATATGGATATCGGGACAGCGAAGCCAAGTAAAGCTGAGCAAGTACAGTATCCACATCATTTGATTGATATTATTAGCCCACTAGAAGTGTATTCTGCTGCGCAATTTGTAGAAGATGCAACTAGGCTGGTTGATGAGATACATGCTAAAGGCAAAACTCCGATTTTGGTCGGAGGTACGATGTTGTATTTCAAAGCTTTGCTAGAAGGCCTATCGAGTAATCTGCCAAGTGCGGATTATGCAATCCGTGCTGAAATTGAAGCACAGGGTGATCGAGAAGGTTGGGAGTCAGTTTACGCTTCTTTATGTGAAGTGGATCCACTTGCAGGTGAGAAATTCAAAGTCAGTGACAAGCAGCGTATTATTCGTGCACTCGAAGTATTTCGTATTACAGGGCAGCCGATTACCAAATTACAAGCAGAACAACCTAAAAATGTACCATATCGTTACACTTTTCATAATTATGCTTTGTTGCCAGATCGGTTAGAATTACATAAGCGAATTGAAAAACGCTTGGAAATTATGTGGGAAATCGGTTTTTTAAATGAGGTTGAATCACTAATTGAAAAATACGATCTATTTGATGATTTGCCTTCAATGAGATCAGTCGGTTATAGGCAAGCCTTAGATTTTTTATTAAAAAGCGACAAAAGTCTCGAAAATAAGAAAGAAATGGAGGATAAAGCCCTTTTTGCAACACGACAACTTGCGAAACGTCAATATACTTGGTTAAGATCTTTGCAACAGTCGCATAAATTTAAAACATATTTAACAATAAAGCAGGCTCAAGAAGACTTGCGAAACTGTTACGGATAAAGCAAAATTTACATACTGTCTTTTTTATAATTTTTAATTGAAAAATAAAGATAGTTTTTTGCGCTGATTTTTAATATTTTTTTTGGAGTTGTATAACATGTCTAAAGGTCAAACTTTGCAAGATCCGTTCTTGAATTCTCTCCGTAAAGAACGTATTCCTGTATCTATCTTCCTTGTAAACGGTATTAAGTTACAAGGTCATATTGAATCTTTTGACCAATATGTTGTTCTGTTAAAAAATACTGTAAGCCAAATGGTTTACAAACACGCTATTTCTACGGTTGTTCCTGCGCGTAACCCACGTCCTGCTGGTGCTCCTGCTGGTGGTGCACAAGGTGCAGGCTTTGGTGGTGCACAAGGTAGTGGCTTTGGTGGCGGTCAAGGCGGTGGCTTTGGTGGCGGTCAAGGCGGCGGCTTTGGCGGTGGTCAAGGTGGCGGCTTCGGTGGTCAAGGTGGCTTCGGTGGTCAAGGTGGCGGCTTCGGTGGTCAAGGTGGCTTCGGTGGTCAAGGTGGCGGCTTCGGTGGTCAAGGTGGCTTCGGTGGTCAAGGCGGCGGCTTCGGTGGTCAAGGTGGCTTTGATAGCGAAACTAAATTTGATGACTCTCAAGAAGACGACAACAATCGTTAATTGATATGCATTAAAAAAGCCTCTCACGTGAGAGGCTTTTTTTTAATAGAAATTATAGGTATTTTACAAATTACGCAGAGTGGGTATAGGGATAATATTTACACTAGATTAATAACAAGAGTAAAGACCCATTAAATGTTTATAAATGGTAAATGAATTACATCACTCTATGGCAAAGAAAAGCCAGTCACTTGACTGGCTTCTTAAGTTATCACTTAAGATGTTTTATTATTTTTACGGTCTAAAGTTGGGTCTTTAATTTCGACAAAAGCATTATTACGGATTTCACGTAACCAACTGTCTAATTCGGTATCGAATTGACGCTCACCTAAAATTTGTCGAGCCATGCGTTCTTGATATTCCTGTGTCATATCTTGCTGACGTGTCTCAGTCACTTGAAGAATATGCCAGCCAAACTGAGTTTGGAAGGGTTGACTAATTTGACCTACAGGAGTGTTCTTCATTTGCTCTTCAAACTGAGGAACCATCGTGCCTGGGCTTACCCAACCTAAGCTACCACCATCGCGTGCAGAGCCAGAATCATTTGAGAATGTGGCAGCCAGCACTGCAAAATCCTCACCCGCTTTAAGTCGGTTGTAAATGCTATCAATCATTTGTTTAGCACTTTCAGGGCTTACAACTTCTGAAGGTTGAATCAGAATGTGTCGAGTGTGGTATTGAGGAATAATGGCTTTTTGTTCAGAGCCTTTTCGTTCTAACAGCTTAATAATATGAATACCATCACGAGCTGTAATCAGCTCACTGGTTTGACCAACTTGTAATGGTGTAACGCGTGCTGCGAGTTCTGTGGGAATCTCAGAAAGATTTCTGAAGCCCATGTCCGCACCTTCAACTTTGATGTCTTTGGTGCTGTATTGCTTGCTAATCGCTGCTATGTCATTGCTGCTGTCTAAAGCAGTACGTACTTGTTTAGCAACGGCTTCAACATTGCTGTCACCCGCTATGCGTGCGTGAATGACATGAACTTGACTACCAAGAGCGGCTTGTCCTTGTGGGGTTTTAAGGAAATTTGCTACATCTTGGTCGCTAATTTTAATGCGCGACATCACAATCTGTTGGCGTAAACGAGTAATGGCTAAATCTTCCGCAATGCGTTTGCGGAGTGATTCGTAAGTGTTTGGTGCCATTTTGTCTAATTTTTGCTGAAATGCTTCTAATGAGTTACTTCCAGACTGGTTCGCTACTTTGAGTACGGCTTCATTTAAGCTCTTTTCGTCGGCTTTAATGTTGTAGCGTTTTACTTGTTCTAACTGAGTTTGACGTAGAATAAGTTGCTCAAGGGCTTGTTGCTCAAGATACTGCTCTGGCGGAACAGGACGCTTTTGGGCTTCTAATTGACTTTTGGTTTCAGCAACGCTTTGTTGTAAATCACTGCGTAAAATGACACTGTTGTCGACAACTGCCACAACTTCATCCGAAGTCTGGGCAAATGTCGGCATTGATGAAGAAAGGGCAATTGCTAGCGCAGTTGCCTTAAAGAATTGTTTTAACTGTTTTGTCTTCATTAACATCGTGTCCAAATTAATTAATACGATCGTAACCTAAAATTCGATTTTCAAGCATGGATGCCAGTTTGTTGTTGAAACCAGCTAAACCTTTCAGGTTAATTTCAGCCATAAAAGCACGTTTTGGTTTAACACTAGAATCACTTACATCATCCAAGTCATTGTAGTAAGAACGCCCGTAGAGAGAGAGCCCCCAACAGCACGATTCATAATTCACACCGAGTAAGTATTCACGCGCAACATTGTTGTCCATGTCATATTGAGCGTGGCCCATAATACGCCAGTTGTTGTGAATGGGTTGTATAAATGATGCAACAAACTGGTCATATTTATCTTGGCGGTTGGCGATTTCTTTGCGATAGAAATAACCCGCACTATAAATATTCCCTTGATCACCCATGTAATAAATTTGCACATCGCGTTGTGCATTATCTCCATTTGCCATCCAAGCAGAGTTTGCGCTTACACGATAATGCTGCGAGAGTTGGCTGGACAGACTAACGATAGGACCCGTATGTGATTCTGTGTTTAATTCATCCGTTGTACCATCTAAAGTCACGCGACGATCATCAAAATAGAAACTTTGCCCTACACTCGCTTTTAAGCGTTCTAAGCCAATATCATCAAATAAGCTATAACTTAAACCCAATGATAAAAAATTGTTGTCTTCTAAGCGGTCGTGGCCATAGAAACGTCTTGAGCTAAATAATTGATCATAATTGATTGAAGCGCTAATGGTATCGAAGTTTGGATAATCCGCTTGATTTTCATAAGGCGAGTAAGCATAGAAGGCACGCGGGGTAATGGTTTGTAAGTATTTACCATCTTTTTCGAATGTTAAGCCTGTATCTAGGCTAAATTGCGGTACAACGACAGATTTGTTTTGATCACTATTGCTTATACTTGTGGTCTGATTCTGCTGAGCAGTAATGGTGTCTTGGTCGTAGAAGGTATTGATACTGCGAACGGATACTTCAGGAATGACAAATGACCATGGATTACGATAATTATAGCGGACAGCGAAATCGTTGTAGAACCGCGTACCGCTTGGTTCAGATGTTGCTAATGTGGTGTTGTCAATATTCTTTTTAAAATAAGCTGTATCGTTGTTAAATTCGTACTGGAAGCCTTGTGGATTTCCACCTTTGTAGGTGAGTAAGAATTGAGGTAAACGCGCATAAGGACGGTCTTCATCAGAAACTGTTTTATCCAAAGTTTGGAAATCTTCGACTTTTAACTGGGCAGTTAGACCAGGAATACCGTTTTTGTAATTAAGCTCCCAAGCACGGCGTAAGTTCAAGTCGGTTTTGGTATTTGGATTACTGCTTAGGTCGCTAAAGTAGTCTTTATCCGATGCATAGTTGTATTCAAGGTTGGTTGAAAAGCTGTTGTTGATTTGCCATTTGTGGATAACGTGCAAATCTTTACGATCTTGATTTTCATAGTTCTCATCTGAAGGTAAATAACCACCCCAAATTTTACCTTCACCAAAGTTTTCTGTTAAATAGCGAAACTCTGCATCAATCATGGCACCACGGTCGCTCATATAGCGTGGTGTCAGTGTGGCATCATAATTTGGCGCAAGGTTTAAATAAACAGGAACTGAAAATTCGATACCACCATCATTGGTGTAGCCAAAACTTGGAGTTAAAATCCCAGTGGTTCGACGATCATCAATTGGGAAGTTAAAGTAAGGTACAGCTAAAACAGGGACATCTTTCACATATAGCTTGGTGCCTTTGGTAACACCACGTCCTGTGTCTTGATTCAATTCAATGGTATTGGCTTGAATTTTCCAAGTAGGTTTTTGTTCTGGCGGACAAGTGCTGTAAGTGGCATTGCTTAAAACGACAACATTTTCAGAGGTACGTGCAATTTTTTCAGCATGACCATGTGCATGTTGTTCTTCAGCAATATAGTAACTATTGTTTAAATCGCCTTGTTGGGTTTTTAAGTTGTAATTGATTTGATCGCTTTGCGCTAAAAGACCCGCTTGTGCCATTTGCACACGTCCTTGGGCATTGGCAAAAGTTTGTGTTTTATCAATGGTAATTTTATCGGCACGAATTTGTCGACCTTGTTGGTCAATCAGGACATTACCTTCAAGGACAGAGTCACCATTTGGGTCATAATGACCATAATCAGCCGTAACAACAGAGGTGGCTTTGCTTGGATCGACTGCTGCTGTGTTTGAGGCAATTGGAGTGATCCATGCACCTTGACAATAAGCTGCACTCAGCGATTTACCCTGACGTTGCTGTGCTTCTGGTGCAGATTTGTCGACATAGTATTGTTCAAAAAAATGCTGTCCCGCATAGGCTTCATTTATACTTGCTTTCAGTTGCTCATTGGTTAGGGACGAAACAGTATTAGATGTATCTGCGTATGCCGTAATCGAGCTTCCGCATAAGAGGCTGAAAATAGCAGTCGCTAAAGGATTGAATTTAAACTGATGCTTCATTTGTGTCATTAACCAAGTATGCTTAATCGCAATTAATTATTGTCGCATCATAGAGAAAAAGTTGATAAGTGGCTACACTTAGCACTTTAAAAACTCAGCCTGTATTAGAATTTATCGCAAATGAATACACAACGTGAACAATTGATACAAACATGGATTACATCTGTACTTGGTTCAGATCAATTTGAAATTAATTTTTTAGCAGGCGATGCAAGTTTCCGTCGTTATGCACGAATCAATTTGAATAATAAAACATTTATGTTGATGGATGCACCACCTGAGAAAGAAGATTGTGTACCTTTTGTGTTGATTGATGAATTTTTTGATGCACATGGTGTACGCGTACCGCATATTGTGGCGAAAGATTTAGAACAAGGTCTGTTGTTGCTTGAGGATTTTGGCGATGTGCTGTTGTCGACACAGTTAGATGACAACACGGTCGACGCACATTATGAGCAAAGTTTTAAGCAATTGATTCAATTACAATCGATTGATGGCGAGGGTCACTTTCCCGCCTATTCTTATGAGAAATTGCTCACAGAAATGTCGCTGTTAACAGATTGGTTACTGCCGAGCTTGCAAATTCAGCCATCTGATGATGAGGCTGCACTGATTAAACGTACTTTTGCGATTTTAGCCAATGCCGCTTTGGCTCAGCCTCAAGTGATTGTGCATCGTGATTTTCACAGTCGTAATTTAATGCTTTTGGCAGATGAGCAA
The DNA here is from genome assembly GCF_003105055.1 of Acinetobacter sp. AM. NCBI lineage: Bacteria > Pseudomonadati > Pseudomonadota > Gammaproteobacteria > Moraxellales > Moraxellaceae > Acinetobacter > Acinetobacter sp. AM. The sequence continues at coordinate 145,122 of NZ_QETG01000002.1, forward strand.
GAGCAAGGCGTGATTGATTTTCAGGATGCTGTGATTGGGGCGGATACGTATGACCTCATCTCTATCACACGTGATGCATACGTGCAGTGGGATCCTGAGCGTGTTTATGGTTGGTTTAAAGTATTTTATGACTTGTTGCCTGCTTCTGCGAAAGAAGGGCGTGACTTTGAACAGTTTAAGCAAGATGCAGACTTCATGGCAATTCAACGACATATCAAAATTTTAGGCATTTTTGTGCGCTTGTTTGAGCGGGATGGTAAATCGGGTTATCTCAAAGATTTACCGCGGGTAATGTGGTATTTATTCGAAGAAAGCAAGCCATATGCAGAATTACAACCATTTATGCAGTTCATTCAGGTTAAAGTAATGCCGAAATTTGAACAAAAATATGGCAAATACGAGGTTGTTGCTGCATGAAAGCGATGATTCTAGCGGCGGGATTAGGGAATCGGATGCGTCCCTTAACGCTGTATAAACCTAAGCCTTTACTTGAGGTTGGTGGCAAACCATTGATCGTTTGGCACATTGAAAAACTCAAAGAAATTGGCGTAACCGAAATTGTGATCAATTCTGCATGGTTAGCCGATGTGTTGATTGGTGCATTAGGCAATGGTTCACAATTTGGCGTCAATATTTTGTGGACACGCGAAGACGAAGGTTTAGAAACAGCGGGTGGCATTATTAATGCATTACCTTTATTGGGGACTGAGCCGTTTATTCTAGTCAATGGCGATGTCTGGACGACCTTCGATTTTGCTTCATTACTAGATGTCGAGCTTGATCAGGATTTGGCACACTTAGTTTTTGTGAAGAACCCACCGCAACATTTACAAGGTGACTTTACCTTGGTCAATGGCCGTGCATATACTTTTGAACAAGCACAGCAAGGCGAAGATTTAACCTATAGTGGTGTGGCTGTCTTACATCCGCAGATGTTCGCAGGCTTGGAAAATGGTAAACGTCCTTTGGCACCTTTATTGAAACAGGCGATGTTGGATGGTCGAGTTTCAGCAGAAAAAATGCAAGCTTCGTGGGTTGATGTGGGGACGCCAGAGCGTTTAACTGCTCTAGATTTGCAGATTAGGCAAGGCATGTATGCTTAAGTGCATATTCACTAAGCACAAGCCACTATGACTTCATGGATAAATCGGTATACTTCACCTAACATTTTCGAGACGTTAATTGTATATGCACATGTTTTTTCAAGAACTAAAGCAGGGTAGTCAAGCTTTAGGTTTAGAGCTCAGTGAAGAGACTTTAAATTTATTACTCAAATACCAAGACGCTTTAGTTCTTTGGAATAAGGCGTATAACTTGACAGCAATTCGAGATCCTAAAGAAATGTTGGTTAAGCATTTGCTTGATAGCCTCAGTATTTTAAAGGATTTACCAGCAGGTCGTTTGCTCGATATTGGTACAGGGGGTGGTATGCCGGGCATGATCATTGCGTTATGTCAGCCTGAACGTAGCTGTGTGTTGTTAGATTCGAATGGTAAAAAAATTCGTTTTTTAAAGCAGTTTATCGCAGACTTAAAATTAAAAAATGTGGTTGCTGTACAAACACGTGTTGAAGATGAAGATAGTATTCAAGATTTAGGAAAGTTTGATGTCATTACCAGTCGAGCATTTGCTTCACTGACCGACTTCGTTACTGCATCTAAGCCCTACATGCATGAAAAGAGCATCATTGCATCAATGAAAGGCTTGATTCCTCAAGATGAAATTATCGCGTTAAAAGATGAATACAGTTGTGAAGTGACCGAGTTAAAAGTACCTCGATTAGATGAGCAACGCCATTTATTATTATTGAAACAGATTTAATTATTTTCGAAGGACTGGGGTTACCATGGCTCAAATTATTGCGATTGCGAACCAAAAAGGTGGCGTAGGAAAAACCACAACCGCAGTTAATTTGGCAGCATCATTAGCCGTGCTGAAAAAAAGAGTTTTACTTGTGGATATGGATTCACAGGGTAACGCCACAATGGGGTCAGGCATTCAAAAGAATGACCTATTATATTCAGTAACAGATGTGCTTTTGGGTGAAGTACCTATTGAAACCGCAATTAGCAAAGCGGAAGTCGGTTATAAAGTTCTTGGGGCAAACCGAGATTTGGCGGGCGTGGAACTTGCAATTGCCGAGCAAGAAGGTCGTGAGTTTATTTTGCGTGATGCTTTACAAAGTATTGATCATGCCTTTGACTATATTATTGTGGACTGTGCGCCAAGTTTAAGCTTGATTACAGTAAATGCATTAGCTGCTGTTCAAGGTGTCATTATTCCAATGCAATGTGAATATTATGCCCTAGAAGGTCTAGCAGACTTAACCCAGACCATTGATCGCATTCAACAGGCTTTAAATCCTGAGCTAGAAGTAGTGGGTGTGTTACGCACCATGTATGACGGTCGTAATGCTTTAACCCGTGACGTATCGGCTGAACTAGAGCAGTATTTTGGTAAAAAGCTGTATGACTGTGTGATTCCGCGTAATGTGCGTTTGGCTGAAGCACCTGCTCATGGTTTACCGATTATTTATTTTGAAAAAAGTTCAAAGGGTGCAGTTGCCTATTTAAATTTAGCAGCTGAGATTTTAAAGAAAAGCAAAGTGAAGAAAGGAAGTAAAGCATGACCTTAAAAAAACGCGGACTTGCCAAAGGTCGTGGTTTGGATGCCTTACTTGGGTCAATCCAAAAAGAAAAACTACAACTTGAAGTGCAAGCATTAGATCATGGTCAGCTAAAACAAATTGATGTTAATTTGCTTAGACGTGGCGAATATCAACCGCGTCGATTTATTCAGGAAAATGATTTACAAGAATTAGCTGCATCAATTAAAAAGCATGGCGTGATGCAGCCCATTGTGATCCGTCCGATTGCTGATGAAGAGCATCCATACGAAATTATTGCGGGTGAGCGTCGTTGGCGCGCAGCGAAATTGGCGGGTTTGACTGAAATTCCAGCGTTAGTTCGTGATTTAAATGATCAAGTTGCAATTGCCTTGGCATTGATTGAAAACATTCAACGTCAAGATTTAAATCCAATTGATCAAGCACTTGCTTTACAGCGTTTCCACGATGAATTTGGTTTAAGTCATCAAGAGATTGCAGATACAGTGGGTAAAGCACGGACCACGGTGAGTAATTTATTGCGTTTACTGACTTTGGCTGAATCAGTCAAAGATATGATGCAGCAAGGGCAGCTTGACATGGGGCATGCGCGAGCAATTTTGACTTTGAAAGCGAAAGAACAAATAAAAGTCGCAGAGTTAGTGATTGCTAAAAGCTTGTCGGTACGTCAAACAGAGCAACTCGTACGTGATTTGACTGCGCCAAAAACTGAAAAGGCAAAAACCGACGTTGCGCCAGATTTACAACAGCTCACGCAGCGTTTAGCTGAACGCTTTAGTGCAGATGTAAAAATTGATCATAATAAGCAAGGTAAAGGCAAACTCGTGATTCATTATCATTCACTCGATGAGCTGGATGGTATTTTGAATATTTGTTTAGCTGATTAATATTTTAAAAATTCTTGGGGAAGAATAATGTGGGAATTAGTGAAAGCTGGTGGATGGTTAATGATACCACTGGTTTTATGTTCCATTTTTACAGTGGCGATTACCATTGAGCGTTTTATTCGTTTAAAGCGTTCTATGGTATTACCAAAAGAGCTACTGTTGAATGGAGGACAAGATGTACATCAGGTCGTGCAACAATTACAAAATAGCAAAAGCTTGCAGTTGAGTAGCCTTGGACGCATTTTAGTCTCTGGTTTAAATAGTCAAAAGCAAACAGAGCAATATGCACGTGCACAAATGGAAGCAACAGCATCACAAGAAATTGGTTTTTTAGAAAAAAATATTAATTTCTTGGGTACTTTAAGTGCGGTTGCACCATTACTTGGATTATTAGGGACAGTCGTGGGGATTATTGAATCCTTTTTAGTGATTGATATGGGAAGCAACAGTAACCCAACCATGATGATTCCAGGAATTTCAAAAGCTTTAATTACCACAGCCGCGGGCATGCTCATCGCGATTCCGGCTTTATTTGCATATCGTTATTTTCAGCGCTTGGTGCAGGAATATGTGGCGGAATTAGAGCAGCAATCAACCTTATTCCACGCGGCGATTTACTACCAGAATTCTGCTACTGAAGAGCAAGAACTACGTAAAGCAGGTTAAGGTGGAAGATGAAATTCAAGCGTAGGCAAGTTGAAGATATTCATATTAATTTGACACCAATGATAGATTGTTTACTGTTTATCTTGGTGTTTTTGCTGTTATCAACCACATTTAATCAGTTCAGTCGCATGAACTTGACTTTGCCCGATGCGCAAGGCGTTCCACCGAAGCAATACAATCAAAAGATTGAAGTGATTGTGGACTCTTCAGGGCACTATGCCGTCAATGGACAGGCCTTGTCGAGTAAAGAAGTTGCTGATTTAAGTACTGCAATTAAACAGATTTCTAATGAGCGACGTGATTTAATGTTTGTGATTGCTGCTGATGCGAAAGCTACGCATCAAGACGTCATCCGTGTGATGGATGTTGCAGGGCAACTCGGTTTTGTGAATATTAATATCAGTACCAAAGTACCATCTCGAGGTTATTAGTGAGTCAGGATTTCAAGGTCTATCTACGTCTTCTGAGCTATCTGAAGCGATTTTGGGGCGTAGCGATTTTAATCGTCATTGGTTTTGCTATTAATGCAGCAACCGAAGTATCAATTGCTAAGTTGCTAGAAAAAATTATCACAGCCATACAACATCGGGATCAGAGTTTTACTAACCTTATCCCGTTTTTGGTTGTGCTATTAATGTTCTTTCGTGGTGTGGGCTCATTTATCGGTGGTTATTTTACTGCTGTTATTTCGAGAAATTTGGTCTTTGATATTCGTCAGGAAGTATTTGCCAAGTTATTACGTTTGCCTTCGCAATACTACTTAGACAATACTAGTGGTCATATCACGGCCAAAATTATGTATAACGTGGAGCAGTTAACCGCTGCTTCATCTGACTCGCTAAAGACCATTGTGCAGCAAGGCTTAATAACCTTGGGCTTGTTGGGATATTTGATTTATACCAACTGGCGCTTAACCCTGATTATTCTTATTTTCGCACCACTAATTGGCTTGTTGATTCGTAAAGCATCAAAACGTATGCGTAAATTGTCATTACAAGTGCAAGACACGATGGGTGACGTCAACCATGTGGTGCAAGAAACGGTCAATGGTAATGTAGTGGTGAAAGGCTTTGGTGGACAGGCTTTTGAACAAGAGCGTTTTAAAGCGACGTCTATTGAAAACCTAAAGCGTGGATTGAAAATGGTGGTGGTGCAGCAGTTGAACAGCCCAATCGTGCAGTTCATTATGTCCATTGCCATGGCTACGATCATGTGGATTGCTTTGCGTCCTGAAATTTTACGGGATACAACTGCGGGTGAATTCGTCGCATATATTACTGCGGCAGGTATGCTGAGTAAGCCAATTAAAGCTTTAACCGATGTGAATGAAAAATTACAGCGTGGTATGGCAGCGGCGCATTCTGTTTTTGAGTTAATTGATTTACCAGAAGAAAAAAATACAGGGACTTTAACACCTGTCTTACAAGGCAATATCCAGTTTAAGGATGTCAATTTAATTTATTCTGATGGTCATCATGCCATTCATGATTTTAACTTGCAGGTCAAAACTGGCGAAACAGTTGCATTGGTTGGGCGCTCAGGAGCGGGTAAAACATCTTTAGTTAATTTGTTACCGCGCTTTCAAGAGTTAAGTTCGGGTCAATTGCTATTAGATCAATACGCAATTGATGATATTGAAGTCAATTGCTTACGTTCGCAAATTGCGATGGTGAATCAGCAGGTTGTGTTGTTTAACCGTACCGTACGTGAAAATATTGCTTATGGTTTATTGCAAGATGCGACAGATGAACAAGTAATTGCTGCCGCAAAAGCGGCCTATGCACATGATTTTATTATGGCACTACCCAAGGGTTATGATACACAACTCGGTGCGCAAGGCTTGAATCTATCAGGTGGTCAACGTCAACGTATTGCAATTGCACGTGCGATTCTAAAAAATGCACCGATTTTAATTTTAGATGAAGCAACTAGCGCATTAGATAACGAATCTGAATACTTTATTCAGCGAGCGTTTGATTCGGCGATGCAAAATCGCACCACGATTGTTATTGCACATCGATTATCAACAATTGAAAATGCAGATCGCATTGTAGTGATGGATCAGGGCCGTATTGTTGAGCATGGTTCACATGCCGAATTGATTCAGAAGCGTGGGGCATATTTCCAGTTACATCAACGTAATTTTGAGGAAAACTAAGCAATGTCAGTAGCACAACTTATTCAAAATGCTTGGAATAGACAAGCAAAGTGGTTAATTGTGCTACGTCCTTTGTCTTGCTTGTATCATTTTGGGTTTTGGTTTAATCGAAAGCTTTATGAAAAAGGTATAAAAGCCGTTTATACCGCGCCAGTGCCAGTCATGATTATTGGTAATATTACTGTGGGTGGGAGTGGAAAGACACCGCTATTGATCCATTTAGTGAATTACTTACAATCTAAGAATGTGCGTGTAGGTATCATCAGTCGTGGTTATGGGGGGAAAGGGCCATTCCCTGCATTTGTGGGATTAGATGCTACACCTGAACAAGTGGGTGATGAGCCTTGCCTGATTGTACAATCTACTGGCGCTGCGATGGTGGTGGGTTCAAGTCGTCAACAAAGCATAGAGTTGCTGTTGGCTAAGCATGAGTTGGACTTGATTATTAGTGATGATGGTTTGCAGCATCATGCGCTTGCGCGGCAGCTTGAGTGGATTGTATTAGATCGTAATCGTGGCTTGGGCAATGAAAAATTGTTGCCAGAAGGTTATTTGCGTGAACCGAAAAGTCGTTTGAATACAGGTACTGTGATTGAACATGCCGCTCAGCCAGAAACAGAACTGAACATGCATTTAGAGGTTGCTGAACCTTATTTGCTGAATACAGATGAAATTCGAAGCTTTGACTCTAAACAAAATTTTTATGCAGTTGTGGGTATTGGCTTTCCACAACGTTTTTACCGTACCCTTGAGTCCTTAGGTGTGCAGCAGTTCCAGTGTCATGAATTTCCAGATCATTATGATTATGATTTAACAGATCTACAGTTTGAAGATAGCAATCCGATTATTACCACGGAAAAAGATGCAGTTAAACTGCTGTCTATTTTAAAACAACATCCAGATTTTAAACGTGAAATTTGGGTAGTGCCTGTTGAAGCTGTACTGTCTAGTGCATGTTATCGTGTGTTAAATCAGCAATTGGCTGATTTAGGCATTTCAATTGAATAAGAGTGAATTATGAAACATATCGTCATTCCTGCGCGTTTTGCCAGTTCAAGACTTCCTGGTAAGCCATTATTGCAAATTCATGGTCGTCCCATGATTTTACGTGTGGTTGATCAAGCCAAAAAAGTGCAAGGTTTTGATGATTTATGTGTGGCGACAGACGATGCGCGTATTGCAGAGGTATGTCGCGCGGAAGGTGTAGATGTTGTACTGACCAGTGCAGACCACCCATCTGGCACAGACCGTTTAAGTGAAGTGGCACGTTTAAAAGGCTGGGATAAAGACGATATCATTGTCAATGTGCAGGGTGATGAGCCATTATTGCCTGCGACATTGGTCAAGCAGGTGGCAGAGCTTTTGGTTGCGCAACCAGATTGTTCGATGTCCACTTTGTGTGAGCCAATACATAGTCTAGATGAATTCCAGCGTGACAGCATCGTGAAGGTGGTTAAGTCTAAGTTTAATCAGGCACTTTATTTCAGCCGTGCAACGATTCCTTATGATCGTGATGGAGCGAAACTTGTCAATCCAGTATTGCATGATCAGGCATTTCGCCATTTAGGCTTGTACGCTTATCGTGTCAGCTTGCTACAAGAATATGTGACTTGGGACATGGGTGTTTTAGAAAAACTAGAAAGTCTTGAGCAACTGCGTGTGCTTGAAAATGGACATCGTATTGCAATTGCAGTTGCAGAAGCGAATTTACCGCCAGGTGTAGATACCCAAGCGGATTTGGATCGCTTAAACAGCATGGATGTTGCACATTTTGAATAAGATAGATTGATGATGCAAACCGATATTCAACCGCAAGTGTTTCCGTGGCAACAACATGTGTGGGATACCTTAACAGGACGTTTCCCACAGTTAGGACATGGCTTATTGTTTTATGGCAAAAAAGGCTGTGGTAAAGAAGCATTTACCCAATATTTTTTGGCGTGGATTTTGTGCCAACAACGTCATTTGCGTAATGCCCCTTGTGGGGAGTGTGGTAGTTGTCAGTGGTTGAAATCGGATACACATCCAAATTATGTTTATATTTCAACGGATGAAGAGAATAAAAAGCAAAACGCAAAAATCAAGATTGAAAAAATCCGAGAATTATTGCCATTTGTACAACAAACTGTAGATGGTTGGCGGGTGATTGTGATTGATCCAGCAGAAGCGTTAAATACGGCTTCTGCTAATGCACTTTTGAAAACATTAGAAGAGCCAGGTGATCGTGTTCTCATTATTCTTATGGCGGAACATTATTTAAAATTACCTGCCACGATACGCAGTCGATTACAGCATTTTGCACTTGATCGAATTAGCACGGAGCAAACACGGACGTACTTGGCAGAACATCTTGCTTCTGAACTTTCACAAGAGCAATTGACGCTGTTGTTGAATCTGTCGAACGATATGCCATTACAAGCTTTAGAGTTGGCACAAAGTCAATGGTTGAATTTACGTCAAGATTTTTTAAATGATTGGCAAAAATTACTTCATGATAAAAATATGCCAATGGCAATCGCGACCAAATGGCAGAAAGCCTTGCCATTTGATGATTTTAGTCGCATGTTTGAGTACTTGTTGGCTGACCTGATTTGTGTCAAGCTAAATCAACCAATTAAAAATATAGATTTGGAGTTGGTACAGCTTTCTGAGCAATATTCTTTAGAAATGCTTTTCAATTTATATTCAGATTTGCAACAGTCCAAGCAGTTTATTGAGCAAAACGTACAAACAAATTTAGTACTCGATCAACTGTGTATAAAACTAATGAATGTTTAAAGGGGAAAACAATGCAACCACGTATGGGCGGTATCATTCAGGCAAACATTCCAGATAAGGAAACATTGTACCAATCCTATATGCCTTATGTCGTAGGCGGCGGTTTATTTATTCCTTCAAAACAAGCTGTAAAATTAGGGGATGAGGTTTTTGTACTCACGACATTGCCAGAACAATCTCAAAAAATACCTCTAACAGGTAAAGTGATTTGGATTTCGCAGAAACAAAACGGCATCAAACCTCAAGGTTTTGGTATGCAATTATCGGGTGAAAAAGGTGTTTTCTTTAAAGCCGAAGCTGAAAAAATTCTCGCAGGTTTTAAGGTCGAAGGTCGTTATAGTTACACCATGTAATATGGTTTAAAAATAGGAAAAAATTGTGTTTGTAGATACTCATTGTCATTTAACTATGCTTGATCTGACGCCATATGATGGAAATTTAGATCTGGCTTTGGCGCAAGCGCGAGAGGCTGGCGTTACCAAATTTATGAGTATCTCGGTCGATCTAGATGACCATATTGCTTTAGCTGAAATTGCCGCACGCCATGCCGATGTGGGCTATACCGTGGGTGTGCATCCTTGTGAAGATGCAGGTACGATGGCGCGTGCAACAACTGACTATTTGGTGGAGCTAGCCCGAGCAGACAAGGTTTGGGCATTGGGTGAAACTGGATTGGATTATTTTCACAGTACAGACTTTATTCAAGAACAAAAAGAGTGTTTTGCTCGACATATCCAAGCCTCACAAATTGTGAAAAAGCCTGTCGTTGTACATACTCGCTCGGCTAAGCATGACACAGTAGATATTATTCGTGCGGAAAAGTCGACGCATGGAATTTTGCATTGTTTTACAGAAGACTGGGCCACAGCGAAAGCTGTTTTAGATTGTGGCTATTATGTTTCTTTTTCAGGCATTGTTTCTTTTAAAAATGCGCAAGATTTAAGAGATGTTGCCAAGCAAGTTCCTTTAGATCGCGTGTTGATTGAAACGGATAGCCCATATCTTGCGCCAGTGCCCTATCGTGGTAAAACAAATGAACCAAAATATGTGCCATATGTAGCCAAAGCCTTGGCTGATGTATATGATAAGTCGCTGGAAGAAATGGCATTGATTACCACGCAAAATTTTGAAAACTTGCTGCAATTAAAGTAATAGATTGTGTGGCTTTAGACTGAATATAAGAATTGAAGAGAGTGTAGAGTGAAGATGGATCGTCAAGCTCAGTTTCGAGCAAGAGAAACTTTAATTTTCCAAGTAGCTGAGCAATTATTGCTTGAAAATGGCGAATCAGGCATGACTCTCGATGCTTTGGCTGCTGAGCTTGATTTAGCAAAAGGCACACTCTACAAGCATTTTCAAAGTAAAGATGAACTGTATATGCTGCTCATCATTCGTAATGAGCGTATGTTGCTAGAGATGATTATGGACTCGGAAAAAGCCTTTCCTGAACATCTCGCATTTTTTATGCTTCATCATCTTCATCATCCTGAACGGACAGTGCTTTTTCATCAAATAGAAGAACGCCTTTCTATTACAGGTCAAGGCATTCAACATTTATTTAGTGAGTTGTACAAAGTACGGCGTCATCGTTTGCGACTCATTATTAATATGACAGAAACCTATTTGGGCTCTATTCAGAGTTTGATGTCTGTGCGTGATTATCTGGCATCAATTTGGTCTTTAACCTATGGTGCTGCTGCAATTTTGAATTCTAGCTTCTATCAACGCTATCTTGGCTCTCGTGATACTTTACGCGTGGCGTATATTGACCAAGCCCTTGCATTACCCAAACAAGTTAGTTCGTAGACGTTCAAATAATGAAATACCATCAACGCGCTTCGAGTCGAGGTTTTACACTGATTGAGGTGATGGTGGTCATTGTGGTGGTCGCTATTGTTACTTCATTAATCATGATGAATTTTGGCGGGATTGATCAGCGTAAAGCGATGCAAGCGCGTGAAATTTTCATTATGAATGTGCAACGTATTGCTCGTGAGTCGAATGATCAATCGCTTGTTTTGGCTTTAAATGTACAGCCTGCAACAGATGTAAATCCTTTTCGATATATGGTTGTTGAATATCATCCTGCAAAAACTGAAGTGAATACGGTCGCGAATCAGTCTTCTTGGACAGAATATTCAGTTTTTAAAATACAACCTTTGCCAGAGAATGTCAGTTTTCAAATACAATCGACAGATTATCAATATGATAAAGCACAGAACTCAACTTTGTTGGATGCTAAAGCACCCCAATTAATTTGGTTGGGTAATGGTGAAGTCAAACCAGTAAGAATACAATTTTATTATTCACAACAGCCAATTGGACCTGAAATTGAAATTGACCATTTAGGTAAAATTAATGAAATCTAAAGGGTTTACACTATTAGAAGTCATGGTGGCTTTGGCAATTTTCGCAACTGCGGCGATGGCATTGACCAAAGTCGCAATGCAATATACACAAGCGACAGCACAAGCGATTTTACGAACCAAAGCTCAATTTGTTGCGCAGAATGAAATCGCTGAAATGCAAATCAAAGGTGAATGGTTGGATGGTACACAGTCTGAACAGTTATCCCAACAAGGTGAGCATTGGCAGATAGAGAAAAGTGCACAGTCTACGATTAGTCCAAATGTGCAACGCGTAGAAATACAAGTGCATTTGTTTAATACGGAAACCGGTAAGGCCGAAGCGGGAGTTACCCATCTGGTCTTTTTTAATAATAGAACATAATCATGCAAAAACGCGCTGGTTTTACTTTGGTCGAACTGTTGGTTGCTATCGCAATTTTTGCAGTTTTGTCTGCTTTGGGTTGGAAAGTTTTTGATTATTTAATAAAAGTAAAAGAGCGTAATGCTCAACATGAGCAGAAGTTGGCGAATTTACAACAAGCTTACCAGCAAATTTTGAAAGACAGTATTCAAATTGCACCGCTTGCCTCAAATGTAAATGGTGAAATTGAACCTGCTTTGGTTCTGCAAAATGATCGTTTTGTTTTTAGTAAAATTGGTGTCACTGATCCGCTATTACAGGGCATTCCAGCCGAGGAACGCATTCAATATCAATATCAAGCAGATACGCAGCGCATAAACCGATTGCGTACGCGTGGTTTGAATGCAGCATCACAAATGCAGCCAGAATCAAGTGTATTACTTGAAAATGTTGAACAGTTTCAAGTAAGTGTGTTGAATCCAAATGAACTCTTCTCATGGCCTGAATTTGCGCAACAGCAAGACGATTTGGTGCAAAAAAAGAGACTGCCAAAAGGAATAAAAATAAATCTAACGGTCAATGGTGTTGCGTATGAGTGGATATTTAGTTTGCTGAATACTGATTATTTAGAGCAGAAGCAAAAAAGTTAAAGTGCAGTGTATTTTGGGTGACTGACACAATGGGATGTTAAATGAATAAGCAAAAGGGTATCGCATTAATCACGATATTGGTGATGGTGGCTTTAGCTACTATTTTGGCTGCAACCATTGGTCAGCGCCAAAAGTTCACCGCGGACAATACTGCTTATCTGATGAGACAGAATCAATCATTGTGGTATGCAAAAAGTGCGGAAACTTTTTTTTCGGAATTGTTGATTGAAGATGCTGAAAATGCAGGTGATGTCGATTTCTTACAAGAAAATTGGGCAAAGCCTATGCCTGCATTCCCTGTTGAAGATGGCTATGTGACAGGGCAGCTTTACGATGAATCAGGCAAATTTAATCTGAATAGTCTTATTGATGATTCGGGGCAAGTGAATGTCGCTGCAAAGCAATGGTTTGAACGACTACTGCTGAATGTGGGTTTGACAGCAGAATTAAGTGAAGCCGTAATTGACTGGCAAGATGCTGATAATGAAAATATAGGACCAATGGGGGCAGAAGACGGCTATTATCGAGGGCTCAATAATGCCTATTTGCCAGCAAATACGAAATTTCATGCGATTGATGAGCTAAAAATGGTCCGAGGGTTTGAAGGTGAGAAATACCTAAAAATTGCACCATACGTCAGTGCTATTTCGGTTAAAGAGACCAAGTTGAATATTAATACTGCACCTGCAATTGTATTGGCGAGTTTGGATGAACATTTAGATGTAAAAACTGTGCAGGTAGCTTTGGAGACTAAACAGCAGAATATAGAGCATTTTGCTAATCTGGATGAGTTCTGGAAGCTAGCGCCTTTTAGTCAAATTAACGCTAATACACGAAGCTCAGTTCAAAGTTTACTTGGGGTAAAGTCGAATTACTTTCGTGCAAAAATTGAAGTTGTGCTGAGTGAACGGAAGCGTCAATTTCAAACAAATTTATTGAGAGAAGATAAGAAAGTTTATGTACTGAGTCGGTCGCTTGCTCCCGAATAGGTAAATCTCAAGGACCGATCGTGATAAATGGGAAAATTAATGTGCTTTAGGTCACTTTTGTTCTATAATTAATATTATTTCATTGATGACTGATACCGTTAAGGCACATGTTAATTCGTAAGTTATTTAAGTTCGAAAATGCGCATATAGTGCGAAATTGCACATCAGACCGCTGCAAGCGTTCGATTCATGGGCATAGCTATAAAGTTGAATTACTACTTAAAGCTTCGAAGTTGGATCATGGTCAAATGGTATATGACTTTGGTTTGCTTAAAGGGCTAATCAAAGACATTTTTGATAGTTTTGATCATGCAATTTGTTTTTGGCAGCATGATGACCCAGAGTATATTCAGGCGTGTAAACAATTTAGTGCACGTTGGGTAGCCTTACCTGTTTCACCTTCAGCAGAACAATTTTCTCGTATTTTCTTCTTTTTAGCACAACAGATTTTGGCATCAACCGAAACACAAAATGGTGAAGGTGATGTAGAAGTCTATTCTGTAATTGTGCATGAAACTGATACAGGTTATGCACAAAGCTTTTTAGAAGATATTGATAATAAACAGATGGGAATATTGTCCTTAGATGAAATTGTATTTTCTGAACAAGTACAATCAGAATGGACTGACCCTTTAATGTATGAAAAGCTGAAACAGGGCTTTAAATTCCAAAATCCGAGCGTGGATTTACAAGTAAAAATTTAATTTACACATTAAGAAAGAACTCAAAGGGATTAGGAAATAAGCATGTCTTATACCGATCAACAACTACACAAGTTGGATAAAGTTCAGCTTGATGCCAGTTGGAAATATGGACTCAGTGATTTCTTACTCAGCCCACAAATGGATGAGTTAAGAGATTTTTTGGTGTCAGAAAAACAAGCGCAGAAAGAAATCTATCCACCGAGTAGCTTGATTTTTAATGCGTTTAATACAACACCTTTAGAGCAAGTTAAGGTGGTGATTTTAGGGCAAGACCCATATCATGGACCAAATCAGGCACATGGTTTAAGTTTTTCTGTGCAAAGAGGTGTTGCATTGCCTCCATCCTTACGTAATATTTTTCATGAATTACATGCGGATATAGGTGTTGAAATTCCTCGTCACGGTGATTTAACGCATTGGGCTGAACAAGGTGTGCTCTTACTAAACAGCGTGCTTACTGTTGAGGCGGGTCAACCGACTTCACACCAAAAGCGTGGTTGGGAAAATTTTACTGATCATGTGATTGATGTGTTAAATGAACAACGTGAACACATAGTATTTATTCTTTGGGGCGCATATGCTCAACGGAAAGGGCAAAGAATAGATCCTAATAAGCACCTAATTTTAAAAGCGGCACATCCATCTCCACTGGCTGCAAATCGTGGCGGTTTTTTTGGATGTAAAGTTTTTTCAAAAACAAATAATTATCTCAAACATAATGGCATTGAGCCTATAAATTGGCAGCTGGACGCATGACACATTCTCCCATATTAAAAAGTTATCATCCTGATATTCTTGTTGAAGAAGCAATTAACGGTTGGCGTATTGTGCGCTTAAATCGTCCGAAGTCTCTACATGCGCTAGATGAGTCTATTGTCTCAGCGTTGTTAGAAGTATTCCAAGATTTTCATCATGATGATCGCGTAAAGGCGATTTGGCTGGATTCTACGACACCAAAAGCATTTTGTGCGGGTGGGGATGTCCGTAAATTACGCCAACTGGTCATTAATTCAGAAGTTGATTCAGCAAACAAATTCTTTGAACAGGAATATGCGCTTGATTTGCTTTTGCATAACTATGCGAAGCCCGTATTGGTTTGGGGTGAAGGCTATGTCATGGGTGGCGGTTTAGGCCTGTTTATGGCAGCTCCTTTTCGTATGGTGACACCATATTCGCGTTTGGCAATGCCTGAAATTAATATTGGTTTATATCCTGATGTGGGTGCAACACGTTTCTTGGCTGATCGTGGTGCGATTGGGTTGTTTACAGGTTTAACAGGCTCAATTATGACGGCTGCTGGTGCTTATAGTATTGGTTGGGCAACGCATATTTGTGATGCACATCGCGATAAGGTACTTGATAAGCTAGTCAATATTGATTGGGGGCACTACCCAGCAGGGGACTTTCGCGCAATTGATGATACTTTAAACAGTTTGCATAGACCTGTAGGACCTGGTCCGTTACAAAACTCTTTGGATGTGATCCAAAGCGTTTGTCGTGGTGTAAATTTTGAACATGATTATGAATCGATCATTGGTTTGAGAGATGCCCGTAGCGATTGGTTGCGTCAAGCCAGTGAAAATTTACAAAAAGGTTCACCTGCGACTGCTGCGCTAACATGGTTGTTATGGCAATGGGGTAAGCAGATTCACTCTTGGAATGAAGTATTTGAGTTAGAAACGCAAATTTCTGATTGGAAAATTCGTCATGCTGACTTCGTGGAAGGCGTTCGCGCACGTTTGGTGGACAAAGATTTGGCTCCAGAATGGACTCAAGGAGCAGATTTGTCCTTAAAAGGCATCTTATCTGCAAATCCACCTGTCACGACGATTGAAAGTTGGAATCAATTGCTTAAACAGTATGGTGTGATTGCCTAATTAAATGACGGAATTTGAACTTTATTCCGATGAATATTGGATGCAGCTTGCTTATGAGCAGGCTGCTATTGCCGCTTCACAGCAAGAAATCCCTGTGGGGGCTGTCTTGGTCAGTCAGAATCAAATTCTTGGAGTGGGTCATAATGCCCCCATTTCACAAACTGATCCAACAGCACATGCGGAAATCCAAGCGATTCGTCAGGCATGTCACAAACTTCAAAATTACCGACTACCTTCAGATGCAGTTTTATATGTAACTTTAGAGCCTTGTACCATGTGCGTCGGGGCTTTAATTCATTCGCGTGTTGCTAAAGTGGTGTTTGCAGCAACTGAACCTAAAGCGGGTTCTTTGGTGAGTGCACGTAAGTTATTGGAAACGGGCTATTATAATCACCAGTTTGAAGTGGTTTCTGGATGTTTGCAGGAGCAATGTTCTCAGCAATTGAGTGATTTCTTTAGAATGCGTCGTCAGCAGAAGAAAGAGCAAAAAAGACAAGAAAAACTTGATGGTTCAGATTAATTAAGTCAATTTCATGTAGAATTTAATGACAATAAAAATTGTCAAGATGGATGTATATATGAATTCAATTCAAGTTAAAAAGAAATTTGAAGCCCCAATTCAACAAGTTTTTGATTTGCTAGCAAAACATGCGACTTATAATGTAGCTTTCGCACCGATTCAAGTCGAGCGTGTAGTGGATTCAAAGGATCCACAAAGACCAGATGGCTTAGGTTCAGTTCGACGAATGGGGATTGGTCCTGTAAAGCCTTTGCGTGAAAAAATAACATTAATGCAAGAAAACCAGCGTATTGAATATAAAATTATTCAGAATCCACTCATTAAACACCATCTCGGGATTATTGAGTTTGAAGCATTGACGCCAGATTCAACATTGGTGACGTATACGATTGAATTACAAGCACGCGTTCCTTTTGTCAGTAAATTAATCCTTGCACAGCTTAATTCTGCGATTAAACTAGGTTTTTCTAAACTCGCGAAATCTGTGTAAGGCATAACGGAAAAGTAATGACAGTTAAAATTATTACAATTGATGGCCCTAGTGGTTCGGGCAAAGGTACTCTAGCTGCTAAATTAGCTGCACATTATCAATTTCATTTATTAGATTCTGGTGCTTTATATCGGTTGCTCGGACTGTCATTGCATAAGCAAAACCTATTAGAAGAAATTGATTCTCAAATTGACCGTTGTGCTGAAATTGCAACAAATTTAGACATACAATTTGTAACAACCCCAAATGAAACACAGATTTTGTTAGATGGCGAAGATGTCACTCAAACCATTCGTACTGAACGTGTAGGCGAATTAGCATCAAAAGTCGCTGCAATTCCTGCACTTAGAGCGGCATTATTTGAGCGTCAGCGTGCCTTTGCACAAGCGCCAGGCTTGGTTGCAGATGGTCGAGATATGGCAACTTCAATTTTTCCAGAAGCGCCAGCGAAGATTTATTTGACCGCTTCAGCACAATCCAGAGCTGAGCGTCGGGTAAAACAGTTGCAGGGTATGGGGCTGGATGTTAAAATAAACGACATTTTAGCTAATATTGAAGCTCGCGATAAACGAGATATGGAACGCGAAGTCGCTCCACTCAGACCCGCAGTAGACGCTTTGATTATTGATAGCTCTGAGTTAAACATTAATGAAGTGTTTAACCTGATGACTCAATATATCGACAAGCAGTTAGCTAAGTAAAGAAATTTTTAGCGAAAGCATAGCTTGATCAGTTTATAAAAGACTATGTAGACGCGTAACTAAAACGGCCTTGTCTGATCCAAGACCGCATACTTTATCGGGTATATCATGACCGAATCTTTTGCAGCCCTCTTTGAAGAAAGTGAATTAAACCTCAACGTTGAAAAGGGTGCTGTCATCCAGGGCGTTGTAGTAAGCATCGACTCTGACTGGGTAACAGTTGACACTGGCCTTAAATCTGAAGGCGTTGTTGACCGTGCTGAATTCTTAAACGAACAACGTGAACTTGAAGTTCAAGTTGGCGATACAGTAGATGTTGTTGTTGAAGCTCTTGACAACGGTATGGGCCAAACTGTTTTATCACGTGAAAAAGCGAAACGTGCTGAAACTTGGACTAAACTTGAAAAAATCTTTGAAGATGGCGAAATCGTTACTGGTGTTATCTCTGGTAAAGTTAAAGGCGGTTTCACTGTTGACATCGGTCCAGTTCGTGCATTCTTACCAGGTTCTTTGGTAGATACTCGTCCTATCCGTGACACGACTCACCTTGAAGGTAAAGAGTTAGAATTCAAAGTAATCAAACTTGATGCGAAACGTAACAACGTTGTTGTATCTCGTCGTGCTGTTATGGAAGCTGAATCTTCAGCTGACCGTGAAGCTCTTCTTGCTCAGCTTGAAGAAGGTCAAACAGTTACAGGTACTATTAAGAACCTTACTGATTACGGCGCATTCGTTGACCTTGGCGGTATCGATGGTCTTCTTCACATCACTGACATGGCTTGGAAACGTATCAAGCACCCATCAGAAGTTGTTGAAGTTGGTCAAGAAGTTACTGTTAAAGTACTTAAATTTGACAAAGAGCGTAACCGCGTATCTTTAGGTCTTAAGCAATTAGGCGAAGATCCATGGTTAGCGATCATGAGCCGTTACCCTAAAGGTTCAATCGTTAAAGCTCGCGTAACTAACTTAACTGACTACGGTTGCTTCGCTGAAATCGCTGAAGGCGTTGAAGGCTTAGTACACGTTTCAGAAATGGACCACACTAACAAAAACATCCACCCATCTAAAGTTGTTCAGATTGGTGATGAAGTTGATGTTATGGTTCTTGAAGTTGATGAAGAGCGTCGTCGTATTTCTCTTGGTATCAAACAAACTCGTGCTAACCCATGGGAAGAGTTTGCTAAGAACCACGACAAAGGCGAGAAAGTTTCTGGTACGATCAAATCTATCACTGACTTCGGTATCTTTATCGGTTTACCAGGTGGTATCGACGGTCTAGTTCACTTGTCTGATATTTCTTGGAACGAACAAGGTGAAGAAGCGATTCGTCGTTACAAGAAAGGTGACACTGTTGAAGCTGTTATCTTGTCTGTAGACGCTGAAGGCAACCGTATCAGCCTTGGCATCAAGCAAATGAACAGCGATCCGTTCAACGATTTCTTAGCTGCTAACGAACGCGGTGCTTTGGTTAAAGGTACTGTAACTGCAGTTGACGCTAAAGGCGCTACTGTTAAGTTGGCTGACGAAGTAGAAGCTCAATTAAAAGCTTCTGAAATCAACCGTGATCGCGTTGAAGATGCAACTAAATTCTTGGAAGTTGGTCAAGAAGTAGAAGCTAAAATCATCAACGTTGATCGTAAATCTCGCTCTATCAACTTGTCTATCAAAGCGAAAGACGAAGCTGAAGAGAAAGAAGCTGTTGCTAACTTGAAAACTACATCTGTTTCTCAAGAAAATGGTCCTAAGACTATTGGTGACTTGATCAAAGCTCAAATGAACCACTAAGTAGGTCGTATAAATTGTATTGTTAATGTAATTTAACTAATACTTTTTACACAAATACTGTAAACGGTAGCGTAGTATTTAATTATTGCGCTACCGTTTTGTATTTAAACAGGTTATTATCAGTTTAGGTACAAAGTAGCTTGATAATTAAAGAGGTCGCCGATGACTACTGAAGCTCTTAATAAGTCTGACTTAATTGAGCGTATTTCCCTAAAAAACCCGCACTTAGCGGAGCCTTTAGTGGAAGAAGCTGTTAAGATCATGATTGATCAAATGATTGCATCACTTTCGTCTGATAGTCGTATTGAAATTCGCGGGTTTGGTAGCTTTGCCTTGCATCATCGTGAACCACGAATTGGTCGCAATCCGAAAACAGGAAGATCTGTTGAAGTGGCAGCAAAAGCAGTTCCACATTTTAAACCTGGTAAGGCATTACGTGACGCGGTGAATGAAGCTATAGATTAATAATAAGAGGGGTGTATATGCGTTATGTATTGGTCGCCATATTAATCATTTTATTTGGTTATTCCTTGGCTTTGGTTTTACAGAACGGTACTGAAGTCACGGTCGATTTGTTATTTACACAAGTCCCAGCTATGCGCTTAGGTCTAGTTTTATTACTGACTTTAGCCTTGGGTGTGGTGGTCGGATTATTGCTTGGTGTACAAGTATTCCGAGTGTTTCAGACAAGTTGGGAGATTAAACGCTTACGTAAAGATATTGATCACCTTCGAAAAGAACAAATTCAAGCTGCGCAATTAGCGGCTGCTGAGGCAGCTGCGAACGTAAGGCATGAAAAAACTGTATTTGATGTAACAAACGATAATAAAAGCCCATTATAATGGGCTTTCTTTTTGTCTAATCAAAGGTAAATTCTCTTGAGTATCATTGTTGCACTAGATGCTAAAAGCCAAATTGATGCATTGCACATTGCAGAGCAGTTAGATCCTGCATTATGTCGAGTAAAAGTTGGTAAAGAGTTATTTACTCACGAGGGTCCATCGGTAGTCAAAGCTTTACACGCAGAAGGTTTTGAAGTTTTCTTGGATTTGAAGTTTCATGATATTCCGAATACCACGGCACAAGCTGTATGTGCAGCAGCAGATTTGGGTGTGTGGATGGTGAATGTACATGCCTCAGGTGGCCGTAAGATGATGGAAACCTGTGTGGAGCGTTTAAAGGCTGGGAGTTATCAAACTCAACTGATTGCTGTGACTGTGCTGACATCAATGGGTCGTGAAGACTTGCGTGATATTGGTTTGGATGTTGAGCCATTTGAACAAGTAAAGCGTCTAGCAGCTTTAACGAAAGATAGTGGTTTAGATGGGGTGGTGTGTTCAGCGCAAGAGGCAAAAATGTTGCGTGAATTGTTAGGTCGAGATTTTGCTTTGGTGACGCCGGGTATTCGCCCTGAAGGTGCTAATGCGGATGACCAAAAGAGAATTGTTACGCCAAAACAAGCGATGCTAGATGGTTCTACGCATTTGGTCATTGGTCGCCCAATTACAAAATCTGAAAATCCACGTCAAACTTTAAAAGATATTTTGGCAACACTTTAATCTTTAATATTGCGAATAATCGAAAAAAGCCTTTCGAAAGAAAGGCTTTGTTGTATGAATACAACATTAAAAAGGTGAATAGATGGAAAATAAAAAAATGTTTGAGCTTAGTGAGGTTGGTGATGCAGAGCATGTTGCCGCGTTGCAGAACACTTTAGAAGAAACGCAGTTACTTGAAGAAAAGAAAGAAGAGTCTTCTACTGATTGGTCATCTGGAATTGATTTGGTAGATATCGGATCTGCCATCATTGAAGCTATAGGTGATATTATTGGTAATATTGATATAGATCTGTAGTGCGTCTGGTTCGATTTTATTCATTTCCCTTGGTGTTAACTATCAAAATCAATACCAAGGGCTTATCTTTTTCTTAAAGTGCAGCAAGTACACTAACAGCAATGGGTGCAAGAATAGAGAGAATAAAACCGCTGACCATGGCATGAGGGATAAAGTCGTTACCACAAGCTTGCTTGACCATTGGAAGCGAAACATCCATTGCAGTAGCTGCTGCTGAAGCAATCGCTGAACGCGGATAACGCCAACCAATACAATACATGAGAATGATTGCAAAGATCTCTCTAAATAAATCATTAATGAGAGCAATACTACCTAGAGCAGGATTTTTAAGTTCTGAAACGACAATTCCGCTCATGGAGTAGAAACCGTAACCTTGGGACAGCATAATTAGATCTTTCAGTTGCAGTTGTTCTAGAAAAATACTACACAGCAAGGCCCCAATAATAGAACCAATAATACAGCCAATAGGCACTAAAAGAATTTTAAAATTTAACCAAGAGCGATCTAATGGGCTGAATGCAAGATCGAGTCCAATCAAGAACATGAAAACCAGTAGTAGATACCATGTATTTACTTGGATTGGAATTCCTATATTTTCCAGTACTTTTGCTAAAAGAAATCCTACAGCTAAGGCTATACAAGCATAGGAAATACTAATGAAAGATTTGAATAGTAGGGTAAGTGAGATTTTGCCTGAAACGGGTTGTATGCCAATAAATTTATAAAGCGCAAAGCAACATAAAAATGACCCTATTGTCGTAAAAAAAGCCAATGCGGTTGCACTGCTTAATATCTGAGAAGAGTCGTGAATATTTTCAAGGGCATGGGTAAACTCCATGCTAATGCCGATCAAAAGCAAATATGAAAAATAAGGTAAGACCTTAAAAGATAGTTTGATCAAACTACTTGGAATTTTTTTTGCAAAGAAATATCCAGCGGCTAAGCACAAAAGAAGCTGAGATATCAGTATAAAGGCTTGCATAGGTAAAGTGAAAATTTGGTGTTGTGCCATCATAGCTTAAGTGTGCGAATGTTGCAGTGACTCATGCAAAGGTAAATCAAGATTTTTGAGGTTCGGCACAAGTCTAATAAAGAAGTATATCTTTATATACGATTGTAGTTTGATAGATTCGGCAATTTTCAAATACAAAGAATTGGGTTAAAAAAGGGTTCTTATCTTTATTGACACAAATATGAAAAGATCGATTCTCAGTCTCATGTATTTAATACAAGCGATGCGTAAAGCTGGGATTGATATCGATCAGCAATTAAAAAGTATTGGTTTAAGTGCGGATGCGTTGGATCCAACTGCCATTATTCAGCCCAGTTTGGAACGTGATGTATTGATGGTCTTAGGTGAGCATATTTCTTCTGAGCAAGGCTTAAATATTGGGCAACATTATGCATTGGCTGGATATGGTCCTTTATTAATGTTATTGGTGACCAGTGATAATATTAGAGTTGCACTTGAAAAGGTCATTGCATATCAACCTTTAACACATCTTACGGCTAAACTGAGTTTAAAATTTCAGAATCATCAGGTGGCATTGTGTTATGAAGCCAATGATTTAACCGATGAACTAAATATGTTGCGTGCGCAATCTGAATTGGCAGGGACATACAAATTTATTCAAGAGTTGTATAAGAAGATGGGCTTAAGCGTACCTCAGCTTAAAGTTGAGCTGCCTTTTGATCCACCTGAAAATGCCGAGATTTTGGCAATGTATCAAGCGTACTATGGATTGGACATTACATTTTCAAAGTCTTATGCCGCTTTTTGGTTTGATGAAGCAGTTTTGGATATTAAAATTCCTTCGGCTGATCAGATGACCTTCCGTATTTATGATTATAAATGTCAGGCTGAAATGAAGCGATTGTCTCAGCAATCGGCAGTGCCTGATTTGGTAGAGCGTGTGCAGGATTATTTGGATTTACAGCAAGGTGTTATTCCGACTATGGCGAAAACAGCACAAGCATTACATATTCCTGAACGTACGTTAAGACACCAGTTGCAGCAGTTAAATAGCAGTTATAAACAGATTAGAGAGCAATTAATTAAGGAAAAGGCTCTAAGATTAATTGAATATCAGGAGTACACCATTGAAATGATTGCTGAATTATTGGGTTATTCTGAGCCTGCTGCTTTTAACCATGCATTTAAACGATGGTTTGGGCGTAGTCCAAGGCAATATTCCAAGTAGTGCTTGGACTCATGCCAAAGTTTTATTTACTGTTCTCCAATTTTCGTTATACTTTCGTCAGACCAAAATAGTAATCAAGATATGTCGGATTTAAATCTTCACAGCACCGCCTTTGCTCCTTTATCACCAGCTGAACGTTATGCACAAGCCTTAGCTTCGGGGCAATTTATGCCTGATGAAGCTCAAGCGCAGGCTGTGCACGAGTTAGATCGCGTCTGGCAAGAACTGATTCAACGCTATAAGGCATCAAAGAAAGCATTTCGTCGCTTCCGTCGTCAGACATCTCCACAAGGTGTTTATATGTGGGGTGGTGTGGGTCGAGGTAAAACATGGTTGATGGACCAGTTCTATGATTCGATTCCATTCCGTCGTAAAACACGTATGCATTTTCATCACTTTATGCAACATGTGCATCGTGAGCTGAATAAATTGTCTGGTCAGCGTAATCCTTTGGATGCGGTCGCAGATCAAATTTATAAAGATGCAGTGATTATCTGTTTTGATGAATTCTTCGTTACCAACGTTACGGATGCAATGATTCTGAGTGAGTTATTCCAGAAGTTGTTTAGCCGTGGTGTGACTTTGGTTGCGACATCAAATATTGCGCCAGATGGTTTGTATAAAAATGGGATTCATCGAGATCGTTTTATTCCAACTATTGAGATGGTGAAGAAGAATTGTGTCATCTTAAATGTAGATGCGGGTGTAGACTACCGTTTGCGTGTACTCAAGCAGGCACAACTGTTTAAACATCCATTAACGCATGACCATAAACTTTGGATTGCTCAGCGTTTTACAGCATTGACCCAAACTCAGCATCAGTCGCAAGAACCAATTGTGATCAATAATCGTCTGGTAGAAACTATTGGTCATACTGAAGATGTATTGTGGTGTGAGTTTTCTGAACTGTGCTTGAAACCTCGTAGTCCAGCCGACTTTATTGAAATTGCGAATATCTATAATACGGTACTGGTAAGTAATGTCCCGCATTTAACTGATTACCTGTCGGAAGGGACGCGCCGATTCATTTATTTAGTCGATGAGTTTTATGACCGCGGAGTCAAATTGTTGCTGACGTCGCAAGACACGATCATTGATATTTATCAAGGTGAAAAGTTGGCATTTGAAATTGAACGGACACGTTCGCGCTTACTTGAAATGCAATCCGATGACTATTTGCATTCAGAACACCGACTCATTGAGAAATCTGCCAAAGATTTTAACGAATAAATAAAGAAACGCCATTAAATGGCGTTTTTTTATGGGTGAAAGTATTGTATGTTAAATCAACATTTTTTCTTGTATAAGGAAATGTGAATACCTCAAAACAAGTAAAAATTCAAGAAATGAGGCAGGTTCGAAGTAACGCTGAACTTAAGTCTAATTTCGACATTTCAAAAACTTAATACACTGTAAAAAGAGTATTCATGAACGTGATAATACAAACTAAATAGGATTTTATTTGATGAAGTCAATATTTATTGCACAGAAAATGCTTACTATTTAGGAATGTGATATTCGTATTCAGAAAAGTATAAATAGGTATACTGGAATCTCTTGTTATAAAAAGTAGCAATATCAGGAAAGACAATGACTGTACGTATTCAAAAGGGTAAGTTAGCGATTGCTAAAGAACTTTACGATTTCATCGAGAATGAAGCTTTACCAGGTTCTGGTTTGGACAGCGAAACATACTGGAAAAACTTTGAGCAAGTCGTTGTCGATCTTAGCCCAAAAAATAAAGCGCTTTTAGCTAAGCGTGAAGATCTTCAGGCTAAAATTGATCAATGGCACCGCAACAACACATTTGAATTAGAAGCTTATAAAGCTTTCCTTAAAGAAATTGGCTACTTGGTACCAGAAGTAGAAGATTTCCAGATCAGCACAGAAAATGTTGATGAAGAAGTTGCATTATTGGCAGGTCCACAATTGGTCGTACCTGTGCGTAATGCGCGTTATTGCTTAAATGCGGCAAACGCTCGTTGGGGTTCTTTATACGATGCACTTTACGGCTTCGATGTAATCTCAGAAGAAGGTGGCGCAGAAAAAGGTAAAGGCTATAACCCTGTACGTGGTGACAAAGTTATTGCATTTGCTAAAAATTTCTTAAACGAAACTTTCCCATTGGCACAAGGTTCACATGCAGACGCTACACGTTATGCAGTGGAAAATAATAAACTTGTTGTGACTTTAAAAGATGGTTCTACAACGGGTTTAGCACATGAAGCACAATTTGTTGGCTTCAATGGTGAAGAGGCGAATCCATCAGAAGTTGTTCTACTCAATAATGGTTTACATGTCATTATTGAAGTTGATGCGGCAAGCCCAGTGGGTAAAACAGATACTGCTGGTGTTAAAGATTTAGTTCTTGAAGCAGCAATTACAACGATTCAGGATTTAGAAGATTCTGTTGCTGCTGTTGATGCTGAAGAAAAAGTAGAAGGCTACCGTAACTGGTTGGGCCTAATGAAAGGTGATTTGCAAGAATCGATCGAGAAAAATGGCAAGACCATTACTCGTACATTAAATAAAGACCGTACCATTAAAAACTTGATTGGTGGTACGACAACTTTACATGGTCGCTCGTTAATGCTTCTACGTAATGTCGGTCATTTAATGACGAACCCTGCTATTTTGGTCGATGGCGAAGAAATTTTTGAAGGCATTATGGATGCTTTGGTAACACCGTTACTCAGTGTTGCTGATATTCGTGGTCAAAATGAGAACAAGAACTCTCGTAAAGGTTCAATGTATATCGTTAAACCAAAAATGCATGGACCAGAAGAAGTTGCATTTGCAGTTGAATTGTTTGAACGTGCAGAACAAGCAATTGGCTTACCAGCGAAGTCTTTAAAAATCGGTATTATGGACGAAGAGCGCCGTACATCAGTTAACTTGAAAAACTGTATTGAGGCTGCTAAAGACCGTACGATCTTTATTAACACTGGTTTTATGGACCGTACAGGTGATGAAATCCATACTTCTATGGAAGCAGCACCAGTTGTTCGTAAAGAAGCAGTGAAAACACAAAAATGGATTGCAGCTTACGAAAACCGTAACGTAGCAATTGGTTTAGAGTGTGGTTTGCAAGGTAAGGCGCAAATTGGTAAAGGTATGTGGCCTAAGCCAGACAGTATGAAAGATATGTTAGCGACTAAAGCTGCACATCCAAATGCTGGTGCATCATGTGCTTGGGTGCCATCACCAGCGGGTGCTGCTCTACATGCGATGCATTACCATCAAGTGAATGTAAAAGCACGTCAAGATCAGTTAAAAGCTGAACAAATGCTTTCTTTAGATGATTTGTTAACGCCTCCGTTTGCTCCAGAGACTAACTGGTCGGCTGAAGAGATCAACAATGAACTTGAAAATAACTGTCAAGGTATCTTGGGTTATGTAGTTCGTTGGGTCGACTTGGGTGTAGGTTGCTCTAAAGTTCCAGATATCAACAACGTTGGTTTAATGGAAGACCGTGCAACATTACGTATTTCTTCACAACACGTTGCAAACTGGTTACGTCACGGTATCGTTACACGTGAACAAGTTGAAGAAGTCTTGAAACGCATGGCTAAAATTGTAGATGGTCAAAATGCTGATGATCCATTGTATACACCAATGGCAACAGACTTTGATAACAATATCGCTTTCCAAGCAGCTTCTGATTTAATTTTCAAAGGTGGTGTTCAACCTTCTGGTTATACTGAGCCATTGTTACATGCTGCACGTTTGAAACTAAAAGGTTATGCAGGTGACTAATTTCGATTAGTTACGTGAATCTGACAAAGACCTTTCAATTTTGAAAGGTCTTTGTTTTTAGGAATCTATAAAATGTAACAACAAAAAGAATATGGTTTTGTCGCAGGGATATGGATCCATGCAGAACAAGATTTAGTACCGATTGAACAGCCTAAAATGAACAATTCGGTATATTTGCGATATGAATGTACTTATGAATTGGTCGATTTTAGTCTAGGTCGTCCAAGAACGATCTTACTATATCAAGATGATAAGAGTTATCTAGCGAGGTCATTGGACATTGTGGTGTATTACCAGAAACCTTAATAAAACAAGATGAAAGAGATTATTTATATTTAGATAAGCGTAAGGATAGAGATTTTATCGCATTATATGATGATGCAATTGAATGATGTATTCCTTATGGCGGTGATGAAGCTTACTGTGATTATGTCTATAATATTGAAGTTGCAGATTCTAATACTTATTTTGTGACTGAAATGGGAATTCTAGTTGATTGTTACATGAAAGAAAGCATCTATCGGATTCAATAAATGTGTGCCAATTTTAAACCTCTAGCTTTGTCGCAACTACAGCAATTGGGTTTGCCACAAATTCCGTTTGAATATCTGGAAGAGGTTTATCCTAGTTATAAAACTCCGTTATTGTTTAAATCTGAACATGGGTTGGAATGGCGAGAAGTATTATTTGGTTTAGTGCCGAAATGGGCTGAGGATACCAGTACCTCTAAGCGTACTTATAATGCTAGACATGAGACAATTTTTGAAAAGCCCAGCTTTCAGGATGCGGCTTATAAATGTAAGTTTGGTGTAATTCCAGTCACTGAGTTTTATGAAAGTAAATATATTGAAAATAAACCACAACGATGGGGTGTGAGGCGTAAAGACGGCAAAGCCTTTTTTATTGCTGCAATTTATGAAATTTGTAAAATCAATAATGAAATCATTCGTTCCGCAGCCATGCTGACGATGGATGCAATAGATCATCCTATAATGAAAGAGTTTCATGAACCTGGTGATGTAAAACGATCAATTGTCGTCATTCCGCATGAGCGTCTTGATCAATGGTTAAGCTTAAAACAGCCACATCAAATGACTCAATTTATGCAGGGATTTCCAGTCGAAGCGTTTGAGTGTTCACATGTGCCTAAAGCAAAAATAGAAAAGCCAACACCTCAGTTGAATATGTTTGATCTTTTCTAAATATAAAAAAGGGTTTCTATTCAGAAACCCTTTTTATATTTTATAAATTAACGATTCAGATTGTTAAAAATGTGCTTCAAGCTATCCATCATTTTTTCAATCTGTAAAGGGGTTAGACCTTCAAATGATTGTTCAAGTACAGCGCTAGTCAAATCATTGATTTTATGTGTCATTTCATTACCCTTTTCAGTAAGGATGACCCGTGTTATACGCGCATCATCTTCACATGAATAGGTATTAACCAAGCCTTCATCTTTAAGACGATAGACAATCTTTGTCGTTGTAGACATTTTGGATACGACCATATCAGAAAGATCAGATACGCTGGCGTTCGGTTTGGATTTCAAAGCAAGTAAAATACGGCGACGAGAATTATCCAAGCCGTACTTTTTTAGGACTTGATCGACCTTTTGCACGTGTTGTGAATAAACCTGAGTTATCCAAAAAAAAGGAAAGTTTTCTAAGGTGAAGTCATCGGTGGTAGGTAAAAACTTCGCATACTTTTTAGTCATATGTGATTCCAAATATTTATTTTTATATTGCTTAATTTTAGGTGAGACATGACACATTAGGCAATATAATTGTGATTAGGTTTTCAAAATACAGTTTGTGTATCTGAAGTGATTTGATGACGAGTTACACCCGAGGGAGTTTAAATAGCTGCTCTAGGTCTAAATGAGTATGGTTTTGGTGCAAATTAAGAGTGCACATTAGGGGTAGATAAAAGGTCAATCCTGTTCCTTTTGTCATAGCAACCAATCCTGTAAATCAATCTGGGTTGAATAGGCAATTCATTTACCGTACATATTGAGTAATAAATAAACTGATATTCCATATAAGTTTTTCATTTTAGTATAAAAAAATGTTTTGAAAACTGGCTTTGTTTACAAAACATTTCTGTCATTTAAAACATTAATCTAAAAAAAAGATATATTTAAATACTAAATAATTAATTAAATCAATAATTTAATTCAAAATTAATCCTTAAATAGGTTGAGTTAAATCATTTGTGACTATTCAGTTTTTTTGTTTTGTTACAATCAACTCGGTCAATGTATTTGAATTGTATCAATGGATAATATTTTAATCTTTCTTGAAAATCAAATTTAATCAGTTGATATTGTAAAAAAAATTAAAAAAGTAATTACAATGTAAAAAGAGTATGCATAATAAAACCATCTATTGTTAAAAAGAGGTTTTACATGGATCCGTCGCCGTGCAGGTCTAGCTTATTAAAGTTTTGCCTTGAGTTAATCGAGGTGCACCAATAATGGAATTCTTATTAGATCCAGGAATTTGGGTTGGCTTACTTACTCTAATTGTATTAGAAATTGTTTTAGGTATTGATAACCTAGTCTTTATTGCCATTTTGGCAGATAAACTTCCACCAGAGCAGCGCGATAAAGCGCGTGTTATTGGTCTTTCTCTCGCA
The DNA here is from genome assembly GCF_003105055.1 of Acinetobacter sp. AM. Lineage (NCBI taxonomy): Bacteria > Pseudomonadati > Pseudomonadota > Gammaproteobacteria > Moraxellales > Moraxellaceae > Acinetobacter > Acinetobacter sp. AM. The sequence continues at coordinate 175,107 of NZ_QETG01000002.1, forward strand.
TTGGTTATGCGATTGGGGTTGTTATCCGTTATCTCGTGGTTGGTTACTTTAACCAAACCGCTCATTCAAATTGCCGATTTATCTTTCTCAGGGCGTGACTTAATTTTGCTCTTCGGTGGACTGTTCTTGGTCTATAAAGCTGTGACCGAGTTGCACGAGAAAATGGAAGGTAAACCTGAAATTAAATCAACATCTTCAGTTGTTTATGCAGGTTTCTGGGCAGTCGTAGCGCAAATTATTGTACTTGATGCGGTCTTTTCTCTAGATTCGGTCATTACTGCCATTGGTATGGTAGATAATATTTATGTGATGATGGCGGCGGTAACTATTGCAGTAATTGTGATGTTGATTGCATCTAAGCCACTCACTAGCTTTGTAAACCGTCATCCTACAGTTGTTATTCTGTGTTTAAGTTTCCTATTGTTAATTGGTATTAGTCTAATTGCGGAAGGATTCGGTTTTCATATTCCGAAAGGTTATATTTATTCGGGTATTGGCGTGGCAATTTTGATTGAAGCCTTTAACCAATATTCCCAGCGAAATGTGGCGAAACATGAATCTAAGATTCCATTGCGTCATCGTACCGCAGATTCCATCTTAAAATTAATGGGTGGAAAAGTTGAACCTTCGCATATGGATGCCGAGCAAAGCGAAGCTCAGGAAGCCTTTGCGGCTGAAGAACGCTATATGATTGGTGGAGTATTAACTCTGGCAGAGCGTTCTGTTGCTTCAATTATGACGCCTCGTAATCAGATTTCATGGGTTGATTTAAATGATACTCCTGAAAAAATTCGAGAGCAGGTGCTTGCAGTACCACATAGTTTATTTCCCGTCTGCCGCGGCAGCTTGGATAAAGTCATTAGTGTGGTGCGTGCCAAAGAATTGCTTGATGTGTTGGATGATGGTGAAGAAGCTTTAAAATCACTGATTAAACGTCAGCGTCCAATTTTTATCTTTGAAAAGATGAAAGTGATTGATGCGATTAATACGTTAAGAACATCAAAAGGTTCATTGGTTCTGGTCACGGATGAATTTGCCAATGTAAAAGGCTTAATTTCTCCACTAGATGTTTTTGAGGCAATTGCAGGTGAATTCCCTGATGCTGATGAGCAATTAGACTTGGTCAAAATTAATGATCAAACATGGAAGGCTTCTGGCATGTTGGATTTATATCAACTTGAGCTTGAACTCGGTGTTTTTGATTTAGTTGAAGATGATGCTGGTTATATGACTGTAGCTGGTCTGATTCTGGATAAGGCACAAGGCGAAGTTCGAGTTGGAACTCAGCTTGACTATCAAGGTGTGCATTTTGAAGTTACTGAATTAGACGAAAATCGCATAAAATTCGTGACAATCATTTATCGCCACTAAGTCATGTAATGATGAAAACGCCCGAATAATCGGGCGTTTTTTTATGGAATAAAAAGCCATCAAGCTGGATTGGAGATAAAGGCAGCTTGATGGGGAAAACTAAATATAAAGTTGCTGTTCAATTAAATCCCAAATATTACGATGTGATTTGCGGAACATTTGCATATGACCAATGCTTTTGTGTTGAAATTGCTTTGGTTTAAGTTCAATCATCGCCGTTGCAGCATTTGGGTAAAGGTCGAGTAGTGCTTGAACATTGGGGTGAGTTGCAATTTCATCGTCTGATGCCCAAATTGCAGTAATGGGGCAAGTAATCTTGCTATGGTAATCAGGGAGTCGTTGTTTCTTTACCGCATGCATCACATAACCTTGTGTACCACAAAATTCAGCCCATTGCTTTGCAACATTTTTGGGGAGGTTTTCACCCATTCCAATCATCTTGGTGGCGCCAAACCCTTTGAGTTTGCTCGAAATTGGGAAAATGACATTGAACATAATGGGGGCAAGGAATTTGGTTTTACCTTTTAAGCTGCGGACATGACCTGTTGATCCCGCAACAGCAATGATTTTGGCGACTTTGTTGTAATTTGATGAAATACCAAGGAGTTGTCCACCCGCGCTATGGCCAAGGAGAATCACTTTTTCGGCTTGAGTTTGTTCTAATAGACAATCAATTGCGGCTGTAATATCTAATTGCCCCCAATCGACTATGGTTGCTTCAGATTGGTGCAATGGGCCATGCAATGAAGCGCCAATTCCTCTAAAGTCAAAACACATGACAGTATGTCCAAGACTATTTAGCCATTCTGCATAAGCGTGATAAAACTCTTTCACGATCCCAGTGGCAGGGCAAATCAGAATGGGGAAGGTTTTGTCGGAATTTATTTGATTTTGATAGAGTTTTGCACTTAATTGATAGCCATCAGCACATTGTATTTGAATCGATTGAGGTTGAGTGTTCATAAGCACTATGTATTTGCTGTTTTAGATTACTTTAACCAAGTTCTAAAAAGAAACTTATTAAAAGTATGACTTAGAAGTCAGAAAATTCATATTTAAGAAGGGTAAGGAGGGGCGGTGTTTGATCATTTTTCAATTGCTATGAAATTGGCAATTCTTTTTAGTGGTGTGTATTTGTGGTTGGGTATGTTAACAGGGGTTTGGAAATACTGGCAGATTAGACATTCTACTCAGGCAAGAGCACATTATTATGTGGATATCGCGCATAGAAGTAGCTTGTTGTATGCATCTGCAAGTTTGATTTTGGCTGTGCTTGCTGAATTTTCTATTTGGTCAGAAATGTGGAATCTGACTTTTGTGGTTATTAATTTGATTTTCTTTAGTGCATCAATATTGAGCTATGTGTTGCATGGTTATTTAAAAGACACCACGAATCAATTTAAAGTACCACATCAATTGGGTAAAAAGGTTCTACCACGAACGATGATGACTTTGGCGATGTTTTTACTGGTGGTAGGTGAACTGTTTGCGACGGGAATGTTGGTACTAGGTGCGGGACTTAATTTATTTTAATTATTTATATACTTTTTTAAAGATGGATGAATAATCATCCATCTGTTCAATCGAAATTCTTAGATTTTTTCTGGGCACGGACTTTTTGATCAATGACAGCCCAACTGTAAAATGCTGCGGAGACGAAAAGAGCGTATGCAAAATATTCAGCTTTCAGATGCCCTTGAATAAGTCCGTGAAAAAGCAAAGTAAGCATAAGTGCCACGGTTGTACTTAAGTACGTGACCATATTCTTGTTTGCTTTTAGAGCGTTAATGAAGACTTGCTTGTTGAAATGTAATGATAACATCTCCATCCCTCCTAATGAATTTGACCTAAACCTAGTGTTTAGGTCGGATTGGTTACTAATGTTGTACTGTGAATTAAAGGGTATTTCAATAGCTAATACCGTTATTTTTTCATTAAATTTTCACTAATATTGCAATTTGTATGGTGAACTGTTTATTTTATGAATAATTCATATTTTATTAGGTAATAATTCCCTGTACATATTGTTTTGATCCAATATGTCATCAATATGATATTCATAACCCTAACACTTAGCCTACTTCTATATTTGAAAAAGCTTAATAGTGCTTAAGTCGTATAAAGCAAAAAATAGACCAAAGAAGTTGAATTTGGCAAAAGTGTGTAACTTGAAGGGGGATTTAGGCATGCAGGGCATGGTATTGCATGACTGCGAAAAGTAAACAATAAAAGTTGATTTGGGTAAAACCGACATTTATTGGTCACATATAAAATCAAATTTGGGTAAAATTGGATTTTAATTACAAATTGAAAACTTATTTTCTAAATTTGTCGCAGATAAGAGCAATAACCAAGACCAGCAAAGATGGGATTAACCATGCAAGATTTTGTTCATTTAATGGTAGATGTTGAACAAATTCTGGTAAGAAAGAATTGAGTTCTGCTGCTTTTAAACCTTCTAAAATTCCAAAGATAAAAGCGATTGCGGTTACTGGTGCAATAATTGCTGGAGGGTTTTTCCAGAATTTTGCGAAGAAACTGAGCATGATCACCACAATTGCAGGTGGATAAATCGCACATAGCACAGGCACGGATACCGCAATGAGTTTAGTCAAACCTAAATTAGAGATCAGTAGCGAAAAACCAACCAAAACAAATACAAAAATCTTATAAGGAATTTGAGTTAGTTCTGAAAAGTATTCGGCACATGCACAAGTCAGGCCAATTGCAGTCACCATACATGCAAGGAAAATCATACCTGTAAGGAAGATTGAGCCTAAGTCACCAAAAGCATGTTGCACATAAGCATGCAAAATAACGGCGCCATTTGCTGCATTTGGTGCGACTTCATGACTTCCAAGTCCGAGTTTAAACAAACTGAGATAAACCAGCGTTAAACCAACACCAGAAATAAGACCTGCGATAACTGCGTATTTTGTAACTAACTTTTTGTCAGTGACACCACGTGAGTGAATGGCATGAATAATGACGATACCAAATACCAGAGCGCCAAGCGTATCCATGGTGAGATAGCCATTTACAAAACCTTCAGATACTGGGCTGCTTGCATAATTATGAATAGCAGGAGGGATGTAACCTGCAGGGATTAAGAATGCTGCAATACCTAGTATGGCTAAAGAAATAATTTTGATCGGTGCGAGGAAGTGACCGACAGTATCCAATAATTTGTTAGGATAAAGTGAAACCAGCGTCACAATTGCAAAATAGATAATGCTGTAAATCAGCAAACTATTGGGTGAAGTACCAAAATATGAGGAAAATCCAATTTCATAAGAAACAGTTGCTGTACGTGGTGTAGCGAAGAGCGGACCTACAGCCAAATAACAAACAATTGTTAAGATTAAACTGGCAACTTTACCCAATGGAGAGCTGAGTAGTTGAATTGAACCTTCTACACGTGAAAGTGCAATAATGGTAATTACAGGTAAACCCACTGCGGTGACCAGAAAGCCAGCAGCGGCTAGCCAAACATGTTCACCCGCTTGTTGGGCAACAATAGGAGGAAAGATAATATTGCCTGCCCCAATGAACAGAGCAAAGGTCATAAAACCCAAGGCAATAATATCTCTAGTACGAAGATTCGTCATGTTGAGAGATGCATTGACTAAAAACAGGCGATTTTAGTAGAAAAATAAGGACTTGGGAAAATTTTTTATATGTAATATGAATTTTTTTTATACAAACTTTTGTGTAGTTTAACTAATGGTTGAATTATATGGCTGAAAATTGATGAAAAATTACTAAAGAGTCTGTTTAGAAATTTATAAGAAAGTTAGATGGGAGAGGTGTTGTGCACTATTTGGGAGTCTTCATTTTGATATTGTTAAAGGTGTTCTGATTTCTGAATTATCGCTCGCAACATTTTTAAATGAAAAGGATTATAATGCCTGCATTATTTAAGAGGGTGAGGATATGCTGGCTTCTTCAGTAGTGATTAAAACTGAGCAGGATATTGAAAAACTACGTGTGTCAGGGCGTTTGGCTGCACAAGTTTTGGCAATGATTGGTGAGTATATTAAGCCTGGAGTCAGTACTGAATATCTGGATGATATTTGTCATGATTATATTGTAAATACCTTAAATGTGATCCCTGCAAATATTGGTTATTACGGTTATACAAAAACAACATGTATTTCCCCGAATGAAGTTGTTTGTCATGGTATTCCTTCGGCAACCCGTATTTTACAAGATGGGGATATTATCAACATTGATGTTGCAATTATTAAAGATGGTTACTTTGGTGACACGAGCCGTATGTATTATGTGGGGAGTGTTAAGCCAGAAGCTAAAAAACTGGTCGATACCACGTATGAGGCCATGTTAGCAGGAATTAAAGCAGTTAAACCCGATGCAACATTAGGGGATATTGGTTTTGCTATTCAGTCTGTTGCACAGCGCGAAGGGTTTAGTATTGTTAAAGATTATTGTGGTCATGGTATAGGCAAGGTTTATCATGAGCAGCCAAGCGTCTTACATTATGGTAAGCCAGGTCTAGGTTTGAAGCTTAAAAAAGGCATGGTGTTTACTATTGAGCCAATGGTAAATATCGGTCGTGGCAGCGTAAAAGAACTTCAAGATGGTTGGACGGTAGTCACTACAGATAAGTCACTGTCTGCCCAATGGGAGCATATGGTTGCGGTAACAGATACAGGATTTGAGTTATTGACGCCTTGGCCAGAAGGGACTGGAGATTATCCGGAAATTAAGTGACAACTCAATTAAATTAAATTTAGACTTAAGTCTAAGTTTCTTATTTGTTCGTTAATATTAATAGTTAATTTCGATCTTTGTTTTGCTTGAGCTATAGTCTTTCTAGGGTGTGTGATTTTTAAGCGAAAATATTAATCGTTTTTTTATCTTTGATCAAATTAAGATCAGTCTATAAAATGCACTCCAAGATTCTCGCTGTAGTTTCTTATTTCAAGCTTATCCTCCTCGGATAAGCTTTTTTTTGCCCTTTACTTATGTGCTAAATGCTCAACCAAGTAATCAATAAAAACTCGTACAGCAGGAAGTTGCCCTCTGCGAGATGGATAGACTGCGTGGAATATACCATGAGGTGCTTTCCATTCAGGCAAAACGCGTACGAGTTCTCCTGTTTTAATAAAATCTTGTGCAATCGAATCTGGTAGTAAGGCGATGCCGCAGTTTTGTCGGGCCAGTTGTGCCAACATCATTAAGTCTGAACCCATGACAACGGGATTCACCTTGATTTTCTTTTGATGATTCTGGTTGTCATGTACAATAATTTGCTGATCAAGATGCTCATCGACCATACTCAGTATGTGGTGATGGGCTAAATCTTCGGGTTGTTTAAGCTCGCCAAATTCATTGAGATAGGCTTGACTCGCAAATAGATGCTGCTCAATTAATTCAAATTTTCTCAAGATAAGACTAGGGTCATCATCAAGATTTGATCGGACACGTAAAGCTAAATCTATACCTTCATTAATTACATCAACCCGACGATTACTCACCAGAAGTTGAACCTTAATTTCTGGATATTTTTTGAGGAAATTAGGCAAGATCTTGGTCATTTCATTTTGAGCAATCGAGACAGGGAGACTGACTTTAATCACACCACGTGGTTCTACACTTAAATGATCCACCAAATCATGAGCTGCTTGAGCGGCATTTATCATGACTTGAGCATGTCGATAAACATTCATGCCAATTTCAGTCACTGCAAAATGACGTGAACTACGCTGAATAAGTCGCACGCCTAAGCGTTCTTCTAAATTATAAACGCGACGACTGAGTTTTGATTTAGGAATGTCTGTAGCGCGTTCTGCCGCACTAAAGCCTCCGTGTTCAACCACCAATGCAAAGCAATAAAAATCATCGAGATCAGATAACATTTATAATTCCATTTATGCAACAATTTTTAGAATTTAGAGTTAATGTTGCATATTGTCAATTTTTAATCGTGGGTCTTTCATGTAATTTTGCTGTTGAATCTATTAGACTGCAATTAAGTGATTACAGTTGAAAAAAGATGTACCAACAAATTATTGAAATAGATTCAGCAGAAAGTAATATTAGTTGTCCAATTTGTCAGCAGGCTGTTGTAGATTGGACACAAGAGCAATATATCCAGCCATGTGAACATACATTATTTATTGCAATGGATTTGGGCTTTGAGTTTGTATCTGATCGTTTTGAAGAAAAAATGTCACGTTCGGTGGATCAAATTCATGATGATGAAGCTGCGAATATATATGAAGAAATTCAGAAAGTTGATTTTGAGCATGCCATTCTGGTGCGTTCCGAATTGGGGGTAGAGAATATGTATCGTTATACTGGCTTTGCAGTTTAGTTATAAAAACAGCTCCATCAAGGAGCTGTTTTTTTTAAGGATTAACCTTCTATTTCTTCTTCAATATCATCATCTGCTGTATCCATACCAAGTTCTTTCAGTTTGCGTGTCAGGGTATTTCGCCCCCAACCTAAAAGCTCAGCAGCATGGCGTTTGCGACCACGAGTCTGTTGTAGTGCAGCATTAATGAGTGTGCGTTCAAACATTGGTGTTGCAATATCAAGAATCTTCATTTCACCATTTTTAAGCTTTTGAATTGCCCATTGTCCGAGTAATTCATCCCAGTGATGCAGTGAAATACGGTCAAAATGAGAAGTAGTCGCATGTTCTGATGCTTTCTCAATCGGAATTTGTTTCAGTTCAGAAGGCAGATCTTCTGGGTAAACTTCACGACCTGTAATCATGACCGTGAGCCAGCGACAGGTATTTTCCAGTTGACGCACATTACCCGGCCAAGGAAGTTGCTGCATATACTCTTGTGTTTCTAGGCGCAAAATCTTTGGACTGACCCCAAGCTCTTTGCCTGCACGTGCAAGAAAGTGCTGTGCTAGCATCGGAATATCTTCACTACGATGCGCCAGTTTAGGAATATGAATGCGAATGACGTTAAGACGGTGATATAAGTCTTCGCGGAAACGTCCTTCATTGACTAATTTTTCGAGGTCTTGGTGTGTTGCTGCCACAATACGGACATCGACCTTAACAGGGATGTGACCGCCGACGCGATAGAACTCACCATCTGCCAAGACACGTAATAGACGTGTTTGGGTTTCGAAGGGCATGTCACCAATTTCATCAAGGAATAACGTACCGCCATTGGCTTGTTCAAAACGACCTTGACGTTGGGTGTTGGCGCCAGTAAATGCACCTTTCTCATGTCCGAAGAGTTCAGTTTCTATTAAGTCTTTTGGAATGGCTGCCATATTTAAGGCAATAAATGGCTTGCTACTACGTGGTGAATGGCGATGTAGCGCATGTGCAACTAATTCTTTACCTGTACCAGACTCACCATTAATCAATACGGTAATATGTGATTGTGATAAACGTCCAATGGCACGGAAAACTTCCTGCATGGCAGGAGATTCACCAATAATTTCTGTAGATTGAATAGGTGATACTGTTTTTGCCGATTCTTGTTGTTGTAGTTTAGTGATGTGCAAAATTGCACGATTGACTAATGCAAGCGCTTCATCAATATCAAATGGTTTTGGTAAATATTCAAAAGCACCGGTTTGATAACTGGACACTGCTGATTCAAGATCGGAATGGGCTGTCATAATAATGACGGGCAGGTCTGGATAATTGTTTTTAACTTTAGCTAAGAAAGTCAAACCATCAATTCCCGGCATGCGAATGTCAGTAAGAATCACATCAGGTGCATCAGTTGCCAGTTGATCTAAAGCGGATTGTGCTTCTTCAAAGCTAGTAACATCAAAACCTTCTTCTTTGAATGTTTTTTCTAGCACCCATCGCATGGCGCGATCATCATCAATTACCCATATTTTATTTCGCGACATGGTTAGACTCCCAAGGTAAATATAAGCTAAATACTGTTTTTCCAGGAATAGATTGGCATTCAATCATTCCGTTATGTTGGTGCATAATATTTTGTGCAATACTCAGACCGAGACCAGTGCCTTTAGCACGACCAGTCACAAGTGGGTAGAACACGGATTCCAAAATTTCTTCTGGAACACCCGGCCCGTTATCTTCAATATCAACACGAACCGCAGAGCGGTTGAGTACACCATTAATGGTGACAAGACGTTGAATTCGAGTTCTTAAGACCAGTTCTGGTTGATGTTCGGTAAAGAAATCCTTGTTTTCCATCATGGCTTGTACGGCATTAACACTAATGTTCAGCATGACTTGAATCAGTTGATCACGATCTGCTTTGACTTCAGGTAGTGATAAGTCGTAATCGCGTGTGATCTTAATTTTCTTTTTGGTCTGGTTGGCAATGAGTGAGCGAACACGTTCTAAAGGTTCATGTACGTTGACTGGTTCATAACTCGGTAATTGACGAGAACCCAACATGGTGTCCGCAAGATTACGAAGGCGATCAACTTCGCTAATAATAATGTCGGTGAATTCTGAATATTCTGGATTATTTAAACTGCGGGCTAAAAGTTGTGTTGCACCACGAATGCCGCCTAAAGGGTTTTTAATTTCATGTGCCACCCCACGAATTAATTGTCGAGCGACTTGATGTTGCTGAATTAGATTTTCTTCTTTGGAGATTTTCAGCATCCGATCAATCGGATTAAGCTCAATTAAAAGTAAGGGATGGTAAGGTTTACCTGCATTGAGTTGTGAAACCGTGTAATCCACATGAATGTCTTTAAAGTTGACGTTAATTGTAGCTTCACGACGTGTATACGGTTGACCCGTTGCTAAAGTGTTAAATAATGCTTCTTCTGTATTAAATTCATCGTTTGGCATATGCAGCAAATTTAGGACAGGTTGCCCATTTGCTCGTAATAAACTCATATCAAACAAAGATTCACATGATGAGTTTAAGTAAAAAATATTAAGTTTACTGTCGACAAGCAAAATCGCGGTGGTCAAATTGTCCACCAAAACGCGATAGTCGATAGTATGTGGCTGATCCATTAGCGAGGGTATCCTGTATTAAAATGGCGCAATGGCATCTTCAAAAAGCAATTAATAGTCCAATATTGGAACGCAATTGATGCATATTAAGCAAAATACACGCCAACTTTAAATCTAGGGGGTCAAAGTTGAACCTTTATTAAAAAAATGCGCTGAAATTGGACTTTATTAAAATTGTAAGCCGAAGATATAAAGTAATTAACTTTTAAAATGTATCAAAATGGTGCAAATGTAAATATGTAAGGCAAACAGTGGATTAATTTTGGTGCATTACACAAAGAGTCGGCTTCCCACCTATTTTTATCAATCGAAAAGTCTTACAATACGCGCATTCTAGTGGAGCGCAGATTCATGAAGTCCCCCAAAGTCGGTTTTGTTTCTTTAGGTTGTCCTAAGGCATTGGTAGATTCTGAACGAATTTTAACTCAGTTAAAGACTGAAGGTTATGATGTGGCATCAGATTATGATGGTGCTGATTTGGTTGTTGTTAATACCTGTGGTTTTATTGAATCTGCAGTACAAGAATCATTGGATGCAATTGGCGAAGCAATGAGCGCCAATGGTAAAGTTATTGTGACAGGTTGTTTGGGTAAAGACGAAGATAAAATTCGTGAAATGCATCCGAATGTCCTAAAAGTCACAGGTGCGGCAGCTTATCAGGATGTTATGGAAGCGGTACATGAATATGTTCCAGCACCGCCAAAGCACAATCCTTTTATTGATTTAGTGCCAGAGCAAGGGATTCGTTTAACCCCGAAACACTATGCGTATTTAAAAATATCGGAAGGATGTAACCATCGTTGTACCTTCTGCATTATTCCAAGTATGCGTGGTGATTTGGTTTCACGTCCAGTTGGTTCAGTTTTAGACGAAGCGGCTGCGCTTAAACGCGCTGGTGTAAAAGAAGTGCTCGTTATCTCTCAAGATACTTCCGCTTATGGTGTAGACACCAAATATAAACTGGATTTCTGGAACGGTCAGCCAGTTAAGACCAAATTCTATGACATGTGTGAAGCCTTGGGTCAATTAGGGATCTGGGTTCGTTTACACTATGTTTACCCATATCCGCATGTGGATGCGGTTATTGACTTAATGGCTCAGGGTAAAATCCTACCGTACTTAGATATTCCTTTTCAGCATGCCAGTCCGCGCATCTTAAAATTGATGAAGCGACCAGCCCATAGTGAAAATACATTAGAGCGCCTAAAATTATGGCGCGAAAAATGTCCTGAATTGGTGATTCGTTCAACGTTTGTGGTTGGTTTCCCTGGCGAAACTGAAGAAGATTTTCAAATGTTGTTAGATTGGTTGAAAGAAGCGAAGTTAGACCGTGTTGGTTGCTTTACTTATTCACCAGTTGAAGGTGCTACGGCTAACGATTTACCGGATCACGTACCTGAAGAAATTAAGCAAGAGCGTTATGAACGTTTTATGGAAGTTCAGCAGGAAATTTCAGCCGCTAAGCTACAAAAGCGTATTGGTCAAGTCATGACAGTATTAGTTGATGATCTTGAAGAAGAGTTTCCTGTTGCAGTTGCACGCTCATATGCGGATGCACCTGAAATTGATGGGAACGTCTTTGTAGAAGATATTGATAAAAATCTGATTAAACCAGGTGCTCTGCTTGAAGTTGAAATTACTGATGCAGACGAATACGACTTGTTTGCCAAGTTGATTCAAGTGAAATCAGCTTAAGTAAATCCATATATAGAAAAATACAGATTAAGTAAATTTGGAGTTTGGAATGTCAGATTCAAAGAATCCACGCTATTCACGCATTTTGCTGAAACTTTCAGGTGAAGCACTTGCGGGCAACAAAGACATGGGTATTGATGCACAAGTGCTAGATCAAATGTCTTTATCTATTGCACATTTGGTTGGACTTGGTGTGCAAGTTGGTATTGTTGTTGGTGGTGGTAACTTATACCGCGGTAGCCAGCTACAAAAAGATGGCTTGGTTGGTCGTGTAACAGGTGACCAAATGGGTATGTTGGCAACTGTAATGAATGGTTTGGCAATGCGTGATGCATTGGTACGCCGTAACATTAAAACACGTTTAATGTCAGCATTGCCAATTGGTACTGTGGTGGAATCTTATTCTAGCCGTGATGCCATTCGTCACCTGACTCAAGGTGAGGTATGTGTATTTGTTGCAGGTACGGGTAACCCGTTCTTCACGACAGATACTGCAGCTTGTTTACGTGGTATTGAAATTGAAGCTAGCCTTATCTTAAAAGCCACTAAAGTTGATGGTGTCTATAATAAAGACCCAAGCAAATTTGATGATGCTGTTAAATATGACAACTTAACATTCGATCAGGTATTGGATGAAAAATTGGGTGTTATGGATTTAACAGCGATTTGTTTGTGCCGTGACCATCATGTACCGCTTCAGGTATTTGATATGAACAAATCTGGTGCGTTACTTTCAGTGGTTATGGGTGAAAAAGAAGGGACTCACGTTACGAACTAATGTACGTGAGCCAGAAAGCTCTTTATACTACACGCTATTTTAGTAATGATATCTTTTAGAATTAAGTAAGGAAGATCATATGATTAACGATCTTAAAAAAGACGCAGAAGACCGTATGAACAAGTCACTTGACTCGTTGGAACATGGCTTTGCAAAGGTTCGTACTGGACGAGCGCATCCATCCATTCTGAACGGTGTAATGGTTCCTTACTATGGCTCTGATGTGCCTTTAAATCAGGTTGCCAATGTCGGTGTTGAAGACTCTCGTACACTATTAATTCAGCCATTTGAACGTACAATGGTTGCTGCAATTGATAAAGCGATTCGTGAATCAGACTTGGGTTTGAACCCTATTACGGCTGATGCGATTCGCGTACCAATGGCAGCATTGACTGAAGAAACACGTCGTGACATGCAAAAAGTTGCACGTAACGAAGCTGAAAATGCGAAAGTAGCAATTCGTAATATTCGTCGTGATGTGTTGGGTGATATCAAAGCATTGTTGAAAGAAAAAGAAATTTCTGAAGATGATGAGCGCCGTGCAGGTGAAGATATCCAGAAAATCACCGATAAATTCGTTGCTGAAGTTGAAAAACGTCTAGCTGCAAAAGAAGCCGAATTGATGAAGGTCTAAAATTAATGACCACATCTGAAGACGCTACACATCTTCCAAAACATGTTGCCATCATTATGGATGGCAACAATCGTTTTGCCAAAAAAATGCAAATGCAAAAGGGTGCGGGACACCGTGAAGGTAAAAATGTCCTAGATCCAATTGTTGAGCATTGTCGAAAAAGAAAGATTCAGGCTTTAACCGTTTTTGCATTTTCAAGCGAAAATTGGAACAGACCTCAGTATGAGGTGGATTTGCTGATGAATTTGTTGGAAGAGACAATTCATGAGCAAATCCCGCGTATGGAAAAATTTGAAATCGCCTTACGATTTATCGGTGATCGTTCACGCTTGTCTCCGCATTTACGTGAGTTAATGTTGCATGCCGAGCAAAGGACTGCTAAGTTCACTCAAATGACTTTGACCATTGCGGTAAGTTATGGTGGCATGTGGGATATGGCGCAAGCTGCGCAGCAAATTGCTCAAGAAGTTAAAGCTGGTAAGCTTGAAGTGGCGCAAATTAATGCTGATCTGGTAGGACAGCATATTAGTATGTCAGATTTACCTGCTGTAGATTTACTCATTCGTACAGGTGGGGATTATCGACTGTCGAATTTCTTGCTTTGGCAAGCAGCGTATGCAGAATTGTATTTTACTGAAACGTTATGGCCTGAATTCGGTGTGCAAGAGTTCGATCATGCACTTGAGGTTTTTGCAGGGCGTGAGCGTCGTTTTGGTAAAACATCTGAGCAAATTCAACAAGATAAATTTGAGAATTAATAAATGTTAGAGCGGATTATTACCGCATTGGTATTGGTGGCAGTTGTACTTAGTTGTATGTTTGCTACGCAATCTCAGTATCCAATGTTGATACTGATGATTGTTGCCGCTGGGGTTGCTGGTTATGAGTGGTTTAAGCTCATGCCGAGAAAAACAAATCATATTATTAAGCCTTTTGCATGGTGCTACGGTATTGTTACTGCAGCATTGGCAACTTTAGCTTTGTATTTTAAAGATATTGCACTTTTATTGTGGTGTGCATCAATTTTGTCTTGGTTGGTGAGTGTTTATTGGGTGAAAAACTACCCAGAATACGATGGTTGGTATAATAATAGCCTCTATTTCTCAGGATTTATTCTTATTTCCGCTGCTGTGACTGCAATTTTTGCGCTATGGGTAAGTTCGCCATGGTGGTTGATGTATCTGTTCTTGTTGGTTTGGGGGGCAGATAGCGGTGCATATTTTGTTGGGCGTAAATTGGGTAAGAAGAAACTTGCACCAGATGTGAGTCCAAATAAATCTGTAGAAGGTTTATACGGTGGTATCTTAACGTCAATGCTTATTGTGGTTGTTGTTGAGGTTTTATATCTAGACTTAACGTTAGCACAACATATTTTATTTCTGATTCTCTCTATAGTCACTGTGTTTAGTTCGGTGTTAGGTGATTTGTTTGAGTCAATGATTAAGCGCCGTGCTGGTATTAAGGATTCAGGTCGTATTTTACCTGGGCATGGTGGTGTGTTGGACCGTATTGATTCATTGCTTTCTGCAGCACCTATATTTGCTGCAGGTATGTATGTGTTAAAACTAATTGGCGTAGATTTGTAAATGTCACAAGCTGTTTGTATCTTAGGTGTAACGGGTTCTATTGGTCAAAGTACCTTAAAAATACTGCAACAGCATCCTGAAGACTATTCTGTCTTTGCAATAACGGCATATAGTCGAATTCAGGAATTGGTGCAAATTTGCAAACAGTTTCGTCCTAAAGTTGTGGTGATTCCGTCTGCTAAAGAGCTAGAGTTACTACAACTTTTTTCGCAAGAAAATATTAACGACATCGAAGTCTTATTTGACGAAGCAGGCTTGGAAGCTGTTGCATGTCATCCAGATGTTGATGTTGTTATGGCAGCCATTGTTGGGGCGGCAGGTTTGTTACCGACCTTGGCGGCTGTTAAAGCGGGTAAGCGAGTTTTACTTGCCAATAAAGAAGCTTTAGTCATGTCTGGTGACTTGATGATGCAGGCTGCGCGTCAGCATCAAGCTTTATTATTGCCCGTAGACTCTGAACACAATGCAATTTTTCAGTGTTTACCAGAACAATATTTGAATGTGGAGCGTAATGGTCAGCCTAAACTGGGTGTTTCGCGCATTCTACTAACAGCATCGGGTGGTCCATTTCTTCATCATTCTCTAGATGAGTTGCGAAGTGTTACACCTGAACAAGCCTGTAAGCATCCAAACTGGTCAATGGGTCAGAAAATTTCTGTAGATTCTGCGACTTTGATGAACAAAGGGCTTGAGCTAATTGAAGCATGTCATCTTTTTGCAATTTCAGAACATTTTGTAACAATTGTTGTGCATCCGCAGAGTATTATTCACTCCATGGTGCAATATGTTGATGGTTCGACATTGGCGCAAATGGGGAATCCAGATATGTGTACCCCAATTGCACATGCTTTAGCTTGGCCTAAGCGTATTAATACCCATGTTCCTGCTTTGGATTTATTTGTAAATCATCAACTTGATTTTCAAGAGCCAGACGCAATACGTTTTCCTGCACTAACTTTGGCTCGTCAAGCCATTCAAGCGGGGGGCTTAGTTCCTGCAATTTTAAATGCGGCGAATGAGATTGCGGTGGCATCTTTCTTGCAAAAACAGATTGGTTTTACCGATATTCCAGTAGTAGTTGAACATACGTTGAATCGGGTTGAAAATGGTTCTGCGGATTCAATAGATTTAATCTTACAAGCGGACTCAACTGCCAGATCTATTGCTCAGCAGTTTGTAAGCAGTAAAGGAAGCTAACATGAATGCCTTGTTTATTATTGTTGCGGCAATCTTATTGCTCGGGCCTCTCATTGCGATTCATGAGTTCGGACATTATTTTGTAGCACGTAAACTAGGCGTCAAAGTTTTAGTTTATTCCATTGGCTTTGGCCCAACTGTGTTGAAATGGACATCAAAAAAGTCAGGTATTCAATATCAATTGTCTGCTTTGCCTTTAGGTGGCTATGTCAAAATGCTGGACGAGCGCGAAGGGAATGTGGCAGAAGCTGATTTACCTTATGCGTTTAATCGCCAACATCCATGGAAGCGTATTGCGATTGTGGCTGCTGGCCCATTAATCAATCTTATCTTTGCAGTTTTATTGTTCTGGGTATTGTTTTTACCAGCTCAAGAGCAGTTGAATACTCGTATTGGTAAGGTCTTGGTGAATTCACCTGCTGCAACGGCACAAATGCAAGTTGGTGATAAGATTACAGCAGTTGATGGTGCGAAAACATCGACGTGGGAGCAATTAAACTTTGCTTTGGTTGATCGTGCTGGTGAAACAGGTGTCATTCACATTGATGCAGATCGAAATGGTCAAGCAACGTCTTTTGTACTTCCTATTCAGAATTTCTTAAAAGACCAGAATCAATCGCCATTAGATAGCTTGGGCTTTATTCCTTATCGTCCACACATTCCTGCAACTGTCATGAAATTAAATGAAGATGGTGCAGCAATTCGTCAAGGAATGAAAGCAGGAGATCGCATTGTTGCAATTGATGGCGTGAAAATGAAAGATTGGTTTGATGTGGTGGAGGTGGTGCAAGCTTCACCTGAAAAACTACTCAAAATTGATGTATTACGACAAAATCAGTTGGTGCACTTGGAAGTGATGCCTCAAGGTAAACGAGATAACATGGGTAATGTATCTGGTGTGCTTGGTGTGCAAAATAATCCTGGTCAAGTAGTGATTCCTGAAGAATACAAACAAACTATTCAGTATGGTCCCGTAGAGGCATTTGGTAAGGCACTTGATAAGACAGGGCAAATTAGTACCATGATCCTGAATTCTATCGTTAAGATGGTTCGTGGTTTAATTGGTTTTGAAAACTTATCAGGTCCAATCACGATTGCAAAAGTTGCAGGACAAAGTGCTGAAATGGGATGGCAAACCTTCATTTCCTTTATGGCGCTTATGAGTGTAAGTTTGGGAATATTAAACTTATTGCCTATTCCTATGTTGGATGGTGGGCATTTAGTGTACTACTTTGTGGAATTGATTCGTGGTAAACCTGTTTCTGAACAAATACAATTGGTTGGTTTAAAAATTGGTATGGTACTGTTGGGTAGCATGATGCTCCTTGCATTATTTAATGACTTTATGCGTTTATAACAACGTTGCTTTGAAATTAACATCGGAAAAGACTGGCATGCAGCACACACATTTATTTATGCCTTTGGCGCTGGTTAGTGCTATGGCAGCAGTACAACAAGTATATGCAGCGGATGAATTTATTGTTCGTGATATAAAAATTGATGGACTCGTTCGTTTAACTCCTACCAATGTGTATACCATGTTGCCAGTGAGTAGTGGTGATCGTGTTGATGATCAGGCTATTTCGAATTCAATTCGTGCACTATATGCTTCAGGCATGTTTGATGACATTAAGGCATCGAAAGACGGTGATACGCTTGTATTTAAAGTGATTGAACGTCCTCTTATTTCTAAAATTGAGCTAAAAGGCAATAAACTTATTCCTAAGGAAGCTTTGGAAGAAGGCTTAAAGAAAATGGGCTTGGCTGAAGGTGAGGTGTTAAAGAAATCAACACTTCAAACAGTTGAGTCTGAATTAGAGCAGCAATATGTTCAGCAAGGTCGTTATGATGCTGATGTGAAAGTGACAACTACAGCAAGACCAAATAACCGTGTAGATCTATTGCTCGAGTTTAATGAAGGTAAAGCTGCTAAAGTTGTAGATATTAATGTCATTGGTAACACTGTTTTTAGTGATAGTGACATTCAACAAGCTTTTGCTGTAAAAGAAAGTAGCTGGAGTTCAATTGTTTCACGTAATGACCGTTATGCACGTGAAAAGATGGCTGCAAGCTTAGAGGCATTGCGTGCTTTATATTTAAACGCGGGTTATATCAACTTTGATATTACCAACTCAAGTTTGAACTTGAGTGAAGATAAAAAGCGAATTTTTATTGAAGTTTCAGTAAGTGAAGGTCAGCAATTTAAGTTTGGTGAATCTAAATTTTTAGGAGATGCATTATATAAGCCTGAAGAATTGAAGGCAATGCAGATTTATAAAGATGGTTCAACCTATTCGCAAGAAAAAGTAAATGCTGTTAAGCAGTTGTTATTACGCAAATATGGTAATGCTGGCTATTACTATGCAGAAGTTAATGTTGTTCCACAAATTAATAATGAAACGCGTCAAGTTGATCTGAATTATTATATTAATCCAGGTCAGCAAGTGACTGTACGTCGTATTAATTTCACAGGGAATACTAAAACTTCTGATGAAGTATTACGTCGTGAAATGCGCCAAATGGAAGGTGCTTTAGCAAGTAATGAAAAAATTGACTTGTCTAAAGTGCGTTTAGAGCGTACTGGTTATTTCAAAACAGTAGAAGTTAAACCAACTCGTATTCCGAATATGCCTGATCAGGTGGACTTGAATGTGAATGTTGAAGAGCAGCATTCAGGGACAAGTACCTTGGCAGTCGGTTATTCACAAAGTGGTGGTGTCACATTCCAAGCGGGATTGAGCCAAACCAACTTTATGGGAACGGGAAATAGTGTTGCAATTGATCTTTCTCGTTCAGAGACTCAAGATTACTATAACTTAAGTGTAACTGACCCGTACTTCACCATTGATGGTGTGCGTCGTGGTTACAACATGTACTACCGTAAAACCAAGCTTGATGATGATTACAACGTAAATAACTACGTAACAGACAGTTTTGGTGGTGGGATTAACTTTGGTTATCCAATTGATGAAAATCAAAGTGTTAGTGCTGGTTTGAACATTGATCAAACTGAAGTTACCACAGGTCCTTATGTTTCTACTTATGTGCGTGATTATTTAAAGGCGCATGGTGGGAAAGTGAAAAATACTGCGACGTATTGTTTGGTAGATTTAACCGAGGCGAATAATTACACTTGTCCTGAAGGAAGTGTCTCTAAACCATATGAGTCTGAGTTTACAGGTGATTTCCTAACCTACAACCTAACCTTAGGTTGGTCATACAACACACTGAATCGTCCTGTATTCCCTACAACTGGTCAGTCTCACCGTGTCAATGCGGAAATTGCCTTACCTGGAAGTGATGTTGAATACCAAAAAATTACTTATGATGCACAGGCGTTTTTACCTCTTGGTAAGGACTTTGTTTTGCGTGGTTATGGTAAGTTAGGTTATGGTAACGACTTACCTTTCTATAAAAACTTCTATGCAGGTGGTTATGGGTCAGTACGTGGTTATGACAACAGTACTTTAGGTCCAAAGTATGATGGTGTTTACTATAGTGAAACGGGGCAAACAGACCCATCACCAGAAGAAGTGGGTGGTAATGCTCTAGTTCAATTTGGTACTGAATTGGCATTGCCTTTACCGTTTAAAGGGGATTGGACGCGACAAGTCCGCCCAGTGTTGTTTGCTGAAGGGGCACAAGTATTTGATACTCAATGTGATGTCTTTAGTACAGACGCTGCAAAGAAAACGTGTAAAGATGAATATGGTTTTGATTTAGGTAATATGCGTTACAGCGTTGGTGTAGGCTTTACATGGATTACCATGATTGGTCCATTGTCATTGAGCTATGCCTTCCCGTTGAATGATAAAGCTGGTGATGAAACTAAAGAACTTCAATTTGAAATTGGTCGTACTTTCTAAGTGCGATCATTTTTAAACCAAAGATAATATACAATAAGGTTTAATTCATGCGTAATATAATCAAAGCTTTAGCTGTTTCGAGTGTTTTACTCAGTTCTGTTGTACATGCGGCTGGTTATGGTGTTGTTGATTTAGAGCAAGTGGTTGAAAATAGTACATATTTAAAAGCACAAAATGCAAGTCTACAGCAGTCGATCAAGCCTCAAACAACTCGATTAGAGCAATTGAGTAAAGAGCTGGAAGCGATGAAGCAGAAAGCCCAACGTACTAAACTCTCAGAAGCTGAAATGCAGAAAATGAGTGCGGAATACCAAACTAAGTTAAACGAGCTAAACGGTATTCAGCAGGGTTTACAGGGTAAAGTTCAGGCATCTTTGCAAGTGATGAACAAGACCTTAGATTCTCGTATTAAACAAGTTGCTGAGCAATTGCGTAAAGAGGGTAATTTAGATGTAGTGTTGAACAAAAACTCTGCACTTGCCTATGACGCTAAGTATGATTTAACTGATAAAATGATTCAAAAGGTTAATGCAATTAAGTAATCAATGAATCTTAACAAAAAAAGTTTAGAAGACCTAGCTCGTCTTGTACAAGGCGAGTGTATAGGTCAATCCAACCTTGTTATTCAAGGTTTAGCAAGCTTAGAAGCAGCATCTGTGCACAATATTTCGTTTGTGACAGATGAAAAGTATTTAGATAAAGCGCTTGCCTCAAAAGCAGGTGCTCTTATTGTCACTCAGGCTTTACAGGAAAAATTGTATAGCCATCAAAATTTTATCCTCGTTCAAAATCCATATCTTGCTTTTGCAATTTTGACGCATGTGTTTGAGAAAAAGCATACTGATGTTGGTATTGAAAGTACTGCTCAGATTCATTCTTCAGCGATTATTTCGGATTCGGCTTATATTGGTCATTATGTCGTTATTGGTGAAAATTGTGTTGTTGGAGATAACACTGTAATTCAACCACATGTGCGTATTGATGATGATGTTGAAATTGGTAAGGATGGATTCATTGATTCGCATGTTACGTTAACGGGCGCATGTAAAATTGGCGATCGTGTGCGTATACATGCCAATACAGTGATAGGTGGAGAAGGTTTTGGTTTTGCACCTTATCAGGGTAAATGGCATCGCATAGCTCAATTGGGGTCTGTTCAAATCGGAAATGATGTCCGAATTGGTTCAAATTGTAGTGTTGATCGTGGTGCTTTGGATGATACCATTTTGGAACATGGTGTTAAGATTGATAACCTTGTGCAAATCGCGCATAACGTTAAAATTGGCGAAAACACCGCGATTGCTGCAAAGAGTGGGATTGCGGGTAGCACGACAATTGGCAAAAACTGTATCCTTGCCGGTGGTTGTGGTGTCGTGGGACACATTTCAATTGCGGATAATGTGACAATTACAGGAATGTCAATGGTCACAAATAATATTTACGAGGCGGGAAGTTATTCTGGTGGTACAGGATTATTTGAAACGCCGCAATGGAAGCGTACAGTTGTAAGGCTTCGACAATTAGCAGATGTGCCATTGACCCAATTAGTCAAACGACTTGATCATATGCAGACTCAAATTGAGTCCCTTGAATCAACTTTTAAATTGCGTAAATAGAAATATGATGACTGAGTCGACTTTACTATCATTTACGAAACCAGAATTGCCAATGCATATTCAGCAAATTCGTGAATATTTACCACACCGTTATCCATTCTTATTGGTTGATCGTATTGTTGATGTAACTGATAATGGGATTGTGGGTTATAAAAACGTTTCAATTAATGAAGAGTTCTTACAAGGACATTTCCCGAATTACCCAATTATGCCTGGCGTATTAATTGTTGAGGCCTTGGCGCAAGTGTCAGGTATTTTGGGCTTTATTATGAACAATGAGAAGCCAAGTGAAGGTTCTTTGTTCCTTTTTGCAGGTGCAGAGAAGGTGAGATTTAAAAAACAAGTGGTTGCAGGTGACCAACTTGTATTAAAATCTGAGTTAATTATGCAAAAACGTGGTATTTACAAATATAATTGTATTGCCACTGTTGATGGCGTAGTCGCAACAACCGCGGAAATTATGGTTTATCATCAGAAAGTATAGAGCAGGCATGAGCAATAACGAATTAATTCACCCAACCGCTATTATTGACTCATCAGCAGTAATTGCTCCAGATGTGCAAATTGGGCCTTATTGTATTATTGGTCCACAGGTCACAATTGGAGCGGGAACAAAACTTCACTCACATGTTGTGGTTGGAGGCTACACGCGTATTGGTAAAAATAATGAAATTTTCCAGTTCGCGAGTATTGGCGAAGTATGTCAAGATCTTAAATACCAAGGTGAAGAAACTTGGTTGGAAATTGGTGATCATAACTCGATTCGTGAGCATTGCAGTTTGCATCGAGGCACCGTACAAGATCAGAGCTTGACCAAAATTGGTAGTCATAACCTGTTGATGGTGAATACCCATATTGCACATGATTGTATGGTGGGTGATCACAATATTTTCGCTAATAATGTAGGCGTGGCGGGTCACGTTCACATTGGTGATTACGTTATTGTTGGTGGAAACTCAGGTATCCATCAGTTCTGTAAACTTGCTTCATTCAGCATGATTGGTGGTGCATCTTTAATTTTGAAAGATGTTCCTGCTTATGTTATGGCTTCTGGTAATCCTGCACATGCTTTTGCAATGAATGTCGAAGGCATGCGTCGTAAGGGCTGGTCTAAAGAAGTAATTCAGGGTTTACGTACAGCGTTTAAGCTTATTTATAAAGAAGGTTTGACGACAGTTGAGGCAATTGAGCGTATCCGTCAGGAAATTTTGCCTACGGTGGCAGAAGCTCAATTGTTGCTTGACTCTCTGGAGCAGTCTGAGCGCGGCATTGTGCGTTAATTTGCTGTAAAAAAAAGACACCTTAAGGTGTCTTTTTTTTTACTTCTTAAAATAGCCAGCTTCTTCACTTTTTGGATATTGTTTTAAGAGTTTGGCTTTGTATTGATTTGCCAGTGCTGTATTACGATCTACATCTTTGGCGATGCTATACAGTTGATAAAGCGCTCGAGAGGCTTTGGAAGATTGAGAGTATTGGTTGACCACAATATTATAATTTCGCTTGGCTTCAGTATAGTTGGTTGGTTCTATGGCTAGATTGAATTCTGCTAACCAAAAATATGCATTACTAATATAAACGCTATTGGGGTGATTTTTGATAAAGTTTTGCATTGGAGCAATTGCTTTTTTCGCACCCCCTTGTTTATAGGCATCTAATGCGACTGTATAGGCTGCTTTCTCTAAATCGTTAGTTTGTTGTTGGGTGTTTGCTGTGGCTGTTGTATCCGTGTTAATGGCTTTGGTTGGGGGGATTGCTACGGGTGTGGGGTTGCTAGCATTGTTTACTGTTGCTGGAGTGGTGGTTGTGGTGGTGCTGTTAGAGCTGGGAGAGGTATCCTGTTGATTATCCTCCGTTTGGGTAGTGCTGTCAGGGTCAACCTTTTGTTGTAATAACTCTAAACGCTGATCTAGGTCGGTATAGCGGTTGTTGAGGTCATTTTTAAGTTGCTCAATGGTATTTTCTTGTTCTTCAATGCGTCCACGTAGACTTCGAATATCATTTTCAAGCTGTTGATTTTTTTGCATGAGTTGCCAATTTAGATTGGTTGGCACAGTTGCTTCTGGTGTTGATGAATTGGTGTTGGAAGAGTTATAGCTTGAAACTGAATCACTCTGACTTAAGCCACGTGTTTCGATAGGCACATTGGCATATAACGTAGTGCTGCTGAGTAAGGTGAGTGCATAAATTGCATGCTTATATTGCATCATAAAACATATCCATTTTGTATTACTTGCTTAAAGCCTTGAGTTTGTGTGGCTTTATTCATTTCATCTTGAACACATTTAAAATGTTCGGGTAGGGAAAAGCAATAAGTGTTTGCAAACTTGTCGTATGTTTAAAGTAAACTCATCCTGCATGAAGAAGATAAATGGTGATAAATCTGTATTTTGTATTTTAAATAGTCAAATGAATGGCTTAGCTATATAAAACTAGATTAAAGGCTTGCAACTTGAGTAAAAATCTCTATACTCTGTTCTTGCAATGGTAGCCCTGCCGGTTACTTCGCAATTGCACTCTGCGAACCCCGCCAGGACCGGAAGGTAGCAACGGTAGTAGAATTGTGATGTGCCGAAGCTTTGCTGGTAGGGTTGCCACCATTTATTTTTATAACATTTTATTATAATTAATCTTCAAACTCCTTTTTGTTAATTGCTTTCATAATTGCGTCCATATCAAATCCTCTATATTGTAAAAAGCGTATCTGCTTCGCTTTTAGTTTTGCATCTTTCTCAACAGCATAACCAAATTTCTTGATTTTCAGTTGATAGGCTTGTTCAGCCCAATCGATTTCTTTCAATTCGTCTTGAATGAGGTCGCTGTTAATTTTCTTGTTTTTTAATGCTAATTTGATGCGTTGAGGTCCTTTCCCTTTTCTTTTTTGGCTTGATAGGACAATTTCTGCTACGCGCTGATCGCTTTGATAGTTCTGCTCGGACAATTCATTTACAAGATTTATGACTTCCTCGCGATTTGCTGCGTAGGTTTCGAGCTTTTCAATCAGTTCGGCTTTGGAGAATTCTTTACGGGTGAGTACAGCAAATGCATAAGAACGTAAGCGTGAGCCTGTTAGCCCTGTATTTTGAGGTGGTTCAGCCTCTATAGCAGCATTATTGTAATCCGTTGCATCTGGTGACAGTGTGTGCTCAGAATGAGAAGTTCCAAGCTCTTGTTTTAAGCTGTTGTAGTCAAGCAATTTAGGGAATTTTGATTGGCTCATACTGTATCTAATCTTGATTGAAAAACGCCCCGAAGGGCGTTTGAGTGTAACAGGTATATTTTATAAATAAGCAGGCGATTTAAGCGTCGAGCAAGAGGTCAGATTCTTCTTCTTTATCTTCTGCAACACCGCCCGTTGTTAATAACTGGTCACGAATAATGCGTTCCACTTCTTGTGCCAATTGTGGGTTTTCTTCAAGGTGGCGAATGACATTGTTTTTACCTTGACCAATTTTGTTACTTTGATATGAATACCAAGCACCCGCTTTTTGGATGATGTCTTGCTGAACTGCAAGATCGACTAATTCACCTAGCTGGTTAACGCCTTTGCCATAAAGAATCTGGAACAGTGCTTCTTTAAATGGGGGTGCCATTTTGTTTTTAACCACTTTAACTTTAGTTTCTGAACCTACAATTTCGTCGCCTTCTTTAACTTGACCAATACGACGAATATCAAGACGAACAGAAGCATAGAATTTTAATGCGTTACCACCTGTTGTGGTTTCAGGGCTACCGAACATCACACCAATCTTCATACGGATTTGGTTAATGAAGATTACCATACAGTTTGAACGCTTGGCATTCCCTGTAATTTTACGTAAGGCTTGGCTCATTAAGCGTGCTTGCAAGCCCATATGTGAGTCACCCATTTCGCCTTCAATTTCAGCACGTGGTGTTAGTGCAGCAACAGAGTCGACTACGATTAAGTCAATTGCACCAGAGCGGACTAACATGTCTGCAATTTCAAGTGCTTGCTCACCGTGGTCGGGTTGGGAAACCAAAAGGTTGTCAATATCAACACCAAGCTTACGAGCGTATTGTGGATCAAGTGCATGCTCAGCATCGATAAAGGCACACGTACCACCCGCTTTTTGACATTGTGCAATGGCTTGTAATGTCATGGTGGTTTTACCTGAAGACTCAGGACCGTAAATTTCAACAATACGACCCTTTGGTAAGCCACCAATACCTAGTGCAATATCGAGTGTCAATGAGCCTGTTGAAACGGCTTCAACAGCTTGTACTATATTGTCGCCAAGGCGCATAACTGTATTTTTACCAAACTGTTTTTCAATTTGGCTTAGGGCAGCATTGAGTGCCTTACTTTTATTCTCATCCATCTTACAACCTCAAAACTTTGTCACTTTACTTTTAACTCAAGTGGATGTCTTACATTGCAAACGTTTTCCACTTCAGTATAGTGACAGAATTATTTCTGTTATTCTATGCCTGTTATATCTTGTGCGACATAACATGACGTGAGTAATTTAATCATCATTATATGACCAATCTTGGCCAAATTGCTGATCATTTTCTTGTTTAAATTTACTGATTTGTCGACGATCTTTTTTCGAAGGTCGATGATCAGGTCGAGCAAGATTATGCAATTTTCTTTGTGATGCAAGCAATTCCCTTTTTGCTAAACTGACTTCAGTTTCTTCATATAATTGCTGAGCAATGGGGGCAGGGCCACGCACATTAGAAATTGCTTTAACAACGATCGTTTTTTTTTCAAAACCTTGTTGGATGGTAAGTTCCATACCTACACGAACTTCTTTAGAAACTTTGACACGTTCGCCATCGAAATGGACTTTACCACCTTCAATTGCAGATTTGGCAATGCTTCGAGTTTTAAAAAAACGTGCAGCCCACAGCCATTTATCGATACGTACAGTTTCAGCAGGAAGATTTTGCTCTGCTTTAGGCATATTGCTTTTGTTCCTCGGCTTGTTCAAGTAAGGGAATTAAGTCGGTGAGTATATCAAGCATTGGGAAGTTGGATTTCTCACGCACTAATCCTGTAGATGAGGGCTGTTGGATCGTAATCAAATGCTGTAGTCCAAATTTTTGTGCACCCAGTAAAACTTTTTCAGTGTCATCAATAAAGTAAGTTTGCTGCGCGTCAAAAGGATGTAACTGATGTAACTTCTCCCAAAAAGCAGTAAATTCTTTGGCATGGCCTAGCGTTTCACTACTGACAATCACGTTAAAATATTGCCCAATATCGGTTTGCTTAAGTTTAAATTCTAGACTGGCACAGTCCGCATTGGTGGCTAACCAACATGGATAATCATTGGCTTTCAGATATTCTAATAATTCAATACAGCCTTCACGGCGGCTCACTTTATGTTGCTGCTTTTTTTGTAATGCAAGCACATCAAAGCCGACTTTAGTCGACCAAAAATGTGAAGAATACCAGTTTAAAGTGTGGCTATGTTCTTGATAGAATTGGAATAGGACTTCTTTACTTTGTTCGATCGAACACTGATGCACATCAGCATACTGAATGGGCACAAGCTGATTCCAAATCAGGTCATCATAAGCAAGATCGAGTAAGGTTCCGTCCATATCGAAGATAATGGTCGGTTTTTGAGAAAAGTTCGACATATATAAGGTGATCTATGTTTAAAACAACAACAGCGCCGCAAGATGCAATGATCTTGCAGCTTGTGCCCATTGTGACACAAGCATGCGAAATTTTGCGAGAAGAATATCAACGATATTGTGCTGGTGAACAGTTTGATATCACGAAGAAACATGATGACTCACCTGTCACGCAGGCAGACTTTAGAGTGAATCAATATATTACAGAGGCTTTGGCACAGCAATCTGTAGATATTCCCTTACTGTCAGAAGAAGGTGAATATGATCAACGTCAGCAATGGCATCGGTTTTGGTTGCTCGATCCATTGGACGGCACCAAAGAATTCTTACATAAGCGTTCTGAATTCACCATCAATTTAAGTTTGGTTGAAGGTATGCATACGGTTTTTGCAGTCTTGGCAATTCCAGCGGAACAGGTCGTGTACTTTTGTCCTCTGCAAGGGATGCCATTGAAGTTAAATCTAAATACACAGCAGTGGTATGTGTATGAATTGGAACACTCAATGGCTGCGCCAGTGCATATAGGTCTAAGTCAGAGTGCACAGCATAAGTCTGAATATACGGCGTATTTAGATGTGTTGGAAGATATGACTAACTATGATGTATTTAAAGCGGGGAGTGCCTATAAGTTTTGTATGATCTTGGAACATAAGGTGGATATTTACCCTCGTTTTCACCCAACCAGTGAATGGGATACCAGTGCGGGACAATGTTTAATTGAGCGAATTGGTGGTGGATTGGTTGATTTTAGAGAGCGACCATTTGTATATAATCAACGAGAGACCCTGTTGAATGGTGGTTTTATTGCCTATCGAAATGCAGAGATGAAAAAACTCGCATTACAAGCACTTGCAGTAATGCAGAGTAAGCATTGAGCAAAACAATTAAAATGTTATAGTGTAAACTCGACGGAAGAATGATGGTCTTATGGCATTAGAACGACTCCCACATAGTATGCTAAAAGCAATAGATTTATTGCCAGATACGCATACTCCAGTCACATTATTTACACGTCATTCCATTCGTGAAATGGTGAGTGGTCAAGGCTTGGCTGGTTATGATTTACAGCTAACACCACAAGGGCGTGATTTGGCGCAAGCATGGGGGGGACACTTAATTGCTCAGACCGATCGGACTATTCAGCATTGTATTTCTAGCCCTATTCAGCGTTGTGTAGATACTGCTGCTTTAATGATTCAAGGGGCGGATTCAATTAGCCTGCAAAACAATACGCATCATATTGAAATAGTGCAGCAAGGACTCTTGGTTGAGCCAGGAAGTTTTGTGCTTGATATTAAACAGGCAGGCCCTTATTTCCGTGAACAGGGCGCTTTAGGTTTTATCAATAGCTTTGTAAATAATGCTTTACCTGGCATGAAACACCCGATACGAGGTGTGGTCGATGTGCTTGAATTAATTTATAACACGCATCCACAGCAGCATAATGGGCTTAGCCTAGCAGTGAGTCACGATACCATTATTGCTGCAATTATTGCTGTAATTTCAGGTCGAAATGTAATTACTCAAGAAGACTGGCCACAAATGATGGAAGGCTTATTTGTCTGGTTTGAAGGCGACGAGTTTTTAGATTCAAAACTAAAATGGATTTGGCGTGGTGAATTACACGAATTAAATATTCGACAGTTTAAACAACATCATTAGAATCAAAAACTCCGATACATTCTATTTTATTTGGCTGAATAATTCTTTATATGTGTGCTCCTGCGTAGGATGGCGTAGATTCGTCGAAAGCATAATATAATAATTCATAAGATTATGTTTTTAATGATTTATTTCAAATATAAAAACTTAGCCACAGCATGTTGACTTGTCTTGTAAAAAAGCCAATCAGGCTGAAAAATTGCTTTCTAGTATTGAGATTCCGACCTATGCCGAAGCAATAAGTCCTGCGGTAAAATTGGCCGTGAAAATGGTTGTGAAGCTTTGCATAAAATTGAATTGCCAAGTTTTGAGCAAAAATTGCTAGCTCAAAGTGGTCAGCCAAACCAGTAATGGAAGTGGTAATAAAATTACTTTGGCGACCTGTTCAACAAAATTAAGCAGTCAAATCTAGACGATGGCAGCAGATACGCAGTCTATTCGTCAAGGAAATCAGTATTTTGATTTGAATAAGGGGTATTGGGTCGATAATCGGGCAGATTTGATTCGTTATTCATGTACTAATAGAGCGAATCGGAAATAGAGTATGTAGACTCCGAATACCCATTTAATTTTATCTTATTGGAAGCCTAAAAATTTAGCTGTATTGGTAAATTAAAAATTTCGCTCCTTCACTTCTGTGGAGGGGCATATTCGATATCTTTTATTTTTAATTAGACCATGGAATTGAAAAGTCAAAAGGTATAGACGTAAAAAAAGCCCAGATGGGCTTTTTTTAATACAACAAATTAGTTAGCTAACGCTTTAACTTGTGCATTTAAGCGGCTCTTGTGACGAGCAGCTTTGTTTTTATGGATGATGCCTTTATCAGCCATACGGTCGATTACAGGAACAGCTTTTTTGTAAGCTTCTGTAGCAACAGCATGGTCACCAGCAGCGATAGCAGCTACTGTGCGTTTGATGTAAGTACGAACCATAGAACGCAAGCTTGCGTTGTGTTTACGTGCTTTAACGTTTTGACGAGCACGTTTTTTTGCTTGAGCAGAGTTTGCCACTCGTGCACTCCTTGAATTAGATTGGTCTGGGCGGGCTGTAATTCATACTGAAAACCAACATCAGTAGAACTATCACCAGCCCGTAAACAAGTGGCATATTTTGATTAAACATGGCCACGAAGTCAAGTCTTGACATGCTTTGACAACATTTTAGATGCAGAAAAATGTTAAAGAAAACGTTAGATTACTCATAAACCATGGAGAACGGTCAAAAAATGATAAATTCGATTCAAAATGCAATTGTGATTGGCGCGACAGGTCTTGTTGGTCGGACCTTAATAAAACAATTAAATGAATTAAGTAGTTGTGAGCAAATTACTGCGGTGGTTCGACACTATGATGTCGAGTTAAGTCAGTTGGAAAAAGTCCATCAATTCGTACTTGAAGATTTTTTGTTACTAAATGATGAAGATGTGCACGGTCATAGCCATGCATTTAGTTGTTTAGGATCAACTTTAAAAAAAGCAGGCTCAAAAGCACAGTTTTATAATATTGACTATGAGATAAATGCACATTTTGCGGACTTATTTGAAGGATTGGAAACGCATTACTTGTTGGTCAGCGCACTAGGTGCTAATCAGAAATCACCAATTTTTTATAATCGTGTGAAAGGTGAGTTAGAACAGCATATTCGTGAATTGGCTTTAGCGAAGACTTCAATATTACAACCTTCTTTATTGCTAGGGGAGCGGTCAGAACAACGGTTGCTAGAAGGTACTACTCAGCGTTTATATCAAAAGATGTCGCATTTGGTACCAGATTCTTTTAAATATAAGCCAGTGACTGCGGAACAAGTGGCTCATACTATGGTCGTGGCAGCTCAATATCAGACTGAAAAGTTTGAGATTTATGATAATTTACGCATACAAAAAGCTCAATAACTGGAGAATGAAGTGGCAACTGTTCCTTTTGTAACTTGTGATTTATTAGATGATAATCCTGAAAAAGAGCTTCAGGTGGTTACTCCATCGATGGATGGTAAATTCTTTAAAAGTTATGGTGCTCGTAAAACCTTTGGTGGTCAGGTGGTGACTGTAAAGTGTTTTGAAGATAACTCCCGTGTTAAAGAACTACTGGCGACCGATGGTCAGGGTAAAGTCCTTGTGGTAGATGGTGGGGCTTCAATGCGCTGTGCGCTCATGGGGGATTTGATCGCTGAGTCAGCAGCCAAGCACCAGTGGAATGGTGTGATTATTTACGGATGTGTTCGTGATGTGGATGCCATTGCAGAATTGGATTTGGGTGTACATGCATTGGCTGCAATTCCACAAAAAAGTAATCGTAAAGGCATAGGCGAAACGGATATTCCGCTCTATTTTGGTGGGGTAAATATTCAATCTGGCGATTACATTTATGCCGATAATAATGGCATTGTGGTGGCTAAAGAACCATTGGTCGAACTATAAGACCATTAAAAATAAGGACAAAATATGGTGAATCATCAAATAAAAGTCATTCAAGCTTTGGCTTCATCATTTGCGGAAGGTGGTCGAGGAGTCTCTGGTACAGCATTTCCAAAGCAACCAGAGAAATCATTGAAACTCTATGAATTTGAAGATTCTCCATTTTGTCGTCGTGTGCGTGAAGTTTTAACTTTATTGAATTTGGATTATGAAGTTTATCCATGTCCAAAAGGTGGAACAAAATATCGTCAAATCGTAAAGCAATTAGGTGGAAAAAAACAATTTCCTTTCTTCATTGATGAAAATACTTCAACGCAGATGTATGAGTCGCAAGACATCATCCATCATCTGTTTGAACATTATGGGCGAACAGGGAAAACACCGAAAAAATTTGCGCATTATCCCAAAATTCCTGTCATGGCACTTGCTGGAACGATTATTAATGGTGCGCGTGGTGTTTGGGTAGACAAGAGAATTATTCACCGTGAAGCACCACAACAGTTACTCCAGTTATGGGGATTTGAAGCCAGCCCATTTACCCGTGTGGTTCGTAGTGTACTGACAGAATTGGAACTACCATTTGTATTCCATAATGTGGCTAAAGAGCGCTGGCAAGATATGGGACCAGCCGTATTGCGACTAAAGCCTGGCAAGTATGTTCCCCTTAAAGAAGGTAAACGTGAAAAGGTAATGGCGTTGATGGGACGTGATATTCAAGTGCCGTATTTAGTTGACCCAAATACCCAAGTAAAGATGTTTGAATCGGCAAAAATCGTCAACTACCTTAAAAAGCAATATGGTGCTTAAGATCGGATGTATTCAAAACCTAAACTTAGACTGGAGGTTGGAGAACGATTCAATCCGAGTTTAGGGTTTAAGTGGTCAATAGCTTGAATAATTGTTGCATGCCTTCGGTTGCGGTTTGTGCAATAAGTTGATACTGCGGAGGCATGCTTTGTTGATGCGCTTTGGGGTCAATATAATATGCTTTACAGTGTGGTGGAATTTCATGGATTAATCCTGCAACAGGATACACCTCTAAACTTGAACCGATCACAATAAAAATATCTGCGTGTTGCACAATTTTTTGTGCCTCGGCATAAGCAGGTACAGCTTCACCAAACCAGACTACATGCGGTCGTAGTGAGTAGCCTAAAGGGCAACGATCTGTTTCTAAATTAAGTTCCCAGCCTTGTATAGGGTAAAACTCAGTTGCATATTCGGCATGAGGTCCAGAACTCTTGGCGAAGCGAATATTGCCATGTAAATGCAGTACATTGTCATTACCTGCACGTTCATGCAGATCGTCAATATTTTGTGTAATGACATTGAGATGATAGTGCTGCTGTAATTGAGCAATCAGTTGATGAGCACGATTCGGCTGAGCGCGTAAAATATGTTTACGTCGCTGGTTATAAAAATCTTGAACCAATTGTGGATTTCTGGCCCATGCTTCGGGTGTGGCGACATCTTCAATGTTGTAATTTTCCCAGAGTCCATCGTGATCACGAAAGGTTTGAATACCACTTTCGGCACTCATACCAGCACCTGAAAATACCACTAAGTTTTGCATGATTTCCTCATTGTTTACTTATTCTTGGGCTTGGGTATCCACTGGAGTGAAGTTTGAAATCGCCTTTACTTCATGTTGAATCCAATCGACAAACTTGCTCAAGATAGTTGATGGCGCTTGACTAGAATGCACCAAATAATATGCACGATTACTCGGTAATGGACTACTACTAGCAATCACCAAGGTTTGATTTTTCAGTTCTTGTTCAATCAGCATTTGTGGAATTAAAGCAACGCCCATTGAATGCGATGCCGCTACAGCAAGCATGGAAAACAGCTCATGTCGTTGTCCTTCGTCAGCTTTAGGATGATCGATTCGATGTGCTTGAAACCATTCCTGCCAAATCGTAGGTCGTGTGGTTTGCTGTAATAAAGGAAGTTGTGTAACTTGCTCTGGGTTTAAATGATAGCTGTATGGGGTGAGTTTTTCTGCGTTTGGGAAATGTTTCAAAATAAGTGAAGGTGAGCAAACAGCTATCACATCTTCATGCATTAAAAAATGGGCTTGGATACTTGGCCAGTGCTCAATTTGTTGTTGTGTTCCTGCATAAATGGCCGCATCGAACATATGGTCATTAAATAGAAAAGGCTTGGTACTGGTTTCCAAATGAATGGTAATTTCAGGATAACGCATATTAAAAACGTGGAGTTTGGGTAATAACCAACGAGTCGCAAAGGTCGGCACAACACCGAGTTTTAGTGTCCCCCCTAAACCTTTATGTGCCATGACTTCTTGTGTGGATTTTTCTAAACCGAGTAAGTGAGGTTTTATCGCCGCATAATATTGTGTACCCGCAATGGTCAGTTCCATACCATGTCGTGTTCGTGTAAATAACTGAATATCCAAGAATTCTTCCAATTGCTGAATTTGACGTGATACTGCACTTTGGGTCATGGACAGTTCTAAAGCAGCATGCGTGTAACTGGCATGTTTAGCTGCCGATTCAAAGCAGAGTAAGCTCTGCATAGAGGGAATTTTTCTTCTCATTAGCGGTGTCATTCAGTCATTAGGATATTTCAAAAGTGCATAAAGCATGTAGATTGAATCATAAGAACATACTGTAGAAATGCTATTTTTAACAACTTATTGTTTTTTTAATGTGAAAAAATTAAAGAAGATATGCGTTTAAAGCATATCTGCATGCGAATTAATTGTTTGAATTATTTTATGTTCAGGCATAGCATCAGTACAGATAACAAGACCTAGCAGAGGATGCAATGAACCAAATGGTGAATAAAAAAGCAGCACGTGTACAATTTGATTGGAAAGATCCATTTTTAATTGAGCAGCAACTCACCGAAGAAGAACGCATGATTCGTGATACGGCATATGCCTATTGTCAGGAACAGTTAATGCCACGTGTATTGGAGCAGTTCCGTTATGAACGAACTGATGTTGGTATTTTCCGTGAAATGGGAGAACTTGGCTTATTGGGGCCAACGATTTCTGAACAATATGGTGGTGCAGGTTTAAATTATGTGAGTTATGGCTTAATTGCACGTGAAATTGAACGTGTAGATTCAGGCTACCGCTCTATGGCGAGTGTACAAAGTTCTTTGGTGATGGTGCCAATTCAAGAATTTGGTACAGAACAGCAAAAACAGCAATATTTACCAAAACTTGCATCAGGTGAGTACATTGGTTGCTTCGGTTTAACTGAGCCAGACCACGGTTCAGACCCAGGAAGCATGATTACACGTGCTAAAAAAGTAGCAGGTGGTTATCGCTTATCTGGTGCGAAAATGTGGATTACCAATAGCCCAATTGCAGATGTATTTGTGGTATGGGCAAAAGAAGTATCTGAAGAAGGACATGTGGGTGACATTCGTGGCTTTATTTTAGAAAAAGGCTGGGAAGGGCTTTCAGCACCTGCGATTCATGGCAAAGTGGGTTTACGTGCATCAATCACAGGTGAAATTGTGATGGATAACGTTTTTGTTCCAGAAGAAAATGCATTTCCTGAAATTCGTGGTTTGAAAGGTCCATTTACCTGCCTAAATAGCGCACGCTATGGTATCGCTTGGGGCGCGATGGGTGCAGCAGAATTCTGTTGGCATACTGCGCATCAATATACAATGGATCGTAAACAGTTTGGTCGCCCTTTAGCAGCAAACCAACTTATTCAGAAAAAACTTGCGGATATGCAAACTGAAATTGCTTTAGGGTTACAAGTTGCTTTGCGTTTTGGACGTATGAAAGATGAAGGTATTGCATCGGTTGAAGGAACCTCTCTAATCAAACGTAACAACTGCGGTAAAGCTTTAGATATTGCCCGTTTAGCCCGTGACATGATGGGGGGAAATGGGATTAGTGATGAGTTCGGTGTTGCACGTCATTTGGTCAATTTAGAAGTCGTAAATACCTATGAGGGGACTCATGATGTGCATGCACTAATTCTTGGTCGTGCGCAGACGGGTATTGCTGCATTCTAATTTTAAAAAATCATTTTGATCAAAATCAGGGTGCTCGAAAGAGCATCTTGAGAGCAAATGCATCTTTGAAAATCAAAAGTAAAATGAAGATGCAAGATTGAGGAGCAAAAAATGGGTGCGTTAAAGGGAATTCGGGTTTTGGATCTTAGCCGAGTATTGGCGGGCCCATGGTGTGGGCAAATTTTGGCAGATCTCGGTGCCGAAGTCATTAAAATTGAGCGTCCACAATGTGGTGATGACACTCGCATGTGGGGACCGCCGTGGATGCTTGATGCTCACGGTGAACTGACGCGTGAGTCAGGTTATTATCAGTCAGCCAATAGAAATAAGTATTCAGTTGCGATTGATATCACACGCTCAGAGGGACAGGCTATTCTGCATGAAATGGTCAAAACGGCAGATGTCGTGATCGAAAACTATAAAGCGGGTTCATTACAGAAATATGGTCTGGATTATGAAACTTTAAGTGATATTAATCCGAATCTGGTTTATTGCTCGATCACAGGTTTTGGACAAACAGGACCACGTGCGGCTGAACCAGGCTATGACTTTATCATTCAGGGTATGTCTGGACTGATGAGTATTACGGGTGAAGAGGAAGATTCAGGGCGTGGTGCACAAAAAGTGGGTGTCGCTGTGGTCGATATTCAAACGGGTTTATATGCCACGATTGCCATTCAGGCTGCGTTATTGGCTCGTCATCAAATTGGACGAGGGCAACATATTGATTTGTCTTTGCTGGATGCTCAGGTGGCAGGTTTAGCCAATCAAGGTATGAATTATCTGACCACGGGTGCATCTCCAAAGCGTATGGGAAATAGCCATCCAAATATTGTGCCTTATCAGACTTTTAGCGCAAAAGACAAAGAGTTTATAGTCGCTTGTGGTAATGATAAGCAGTTTAAAGATTTCTGTATTGCGATTGGTTATACCTCGTTGTTGGAAGATGGGCGGTTTAATCAAAATCAGGATCGAGTACGCCACCGAGACGCGTTAATTGAATTATTGTCTGCTCATTTTGTACAGCAAAATGCGGAGTCGTGGGTGAGAGCGATTCATGCATTTAAAGTCCCTGTTGGGTTAATCAACTCTGTTGCTGAAGCTTTACATGAACCCCAAATTCAACATCGGGAAATGGTGGTGAATATACAACATCCGCTTAATCCAGAGTTCCAGATGATTGGTTCACCTATAAAATTGTCTGAGACACCTGTTGAATATCATCATGCACCGCCACAATTGGGAGAACATACCATGTCTGTGTTGTCTCAATTTAAGGCGGAGCATGAATTACAACGGTTAAAGGCTATGGGTGTGATTGATGGTAAAATAGCCTAAGCAAATTGATTATTAAAAATATGACCTAGAAGGGCATTTAATTCTGTTTAAGATCAAAAAAGTTTAACCAAGGTTTTCTTTGATTTGAATCGATGAGTTTGATGCTCTTTATAAAATAAAGTTCATCTTCATTACTAGGACCAACAATACGTCCAGCATTAATTTCATAAGACAGATCGACTACAGCTTGGCGACCTTTGTATTGGTTTTTGAGTTTCTCACCCAGTGAGTCTTGATCGAACTCAAACCAATCACCACATTGCTGACTACAATAGGCGTGATATTTTTTTCCTTGCTGATCTGTTAAACCGAGTCCGAGATCATCTACGCCACCTCCATAAATGATGGTGTAGGTTTCGAATTGTGAATTTGCAAAAGCGGACATACTTGAAAGCATAAGAATACAGTTGAAAAAAGACAACTTGCATAACTCATAAACCGAACAATCATTTGCTGTAATTCTGCACCGACATTTTTTGATATTTCATGCATAATTTATGCATGAAATATATTG